>NZ_JARPVX010000109.1:0-9719 GCF_033947565.1 Lichenihabitans sp. Uapishka_5 | reverse complement strand
ACGGCGGGCGGGCTGAACAGCGGCGACGGATGGTGGCCGCGCTGCAGCACCAGCGCATTGGCCACGATGCCGGTCATCACGGCGGCAAAACTCGCGCCCGCCACGATCATGCCGGGCCGCGCGAACACGCGACCGATCAAGGTCGGCTTGGCGACGGGGCGCGCCGCCGTGGCCTTACCCTTGCGGGCCGGGGTGGCAGGGGACGGGGGTCGGCCGGGTCGTCCCGCCATGGCAAGAGCCTCACGCAATCTTCTGGACCTTCGGGGGTTCGAGGGCAGCGGCGCCGGGGCGCGGGTAACGGTTGATGACCTCGATCTTGGCTGAGGTCCCCTGATGTCGGCGTCCATCGAGCGGCAGCCTGACACTGATGCGGGTGCCTTCGCCGGGAGCGCTTTCCACCGTGATGGTGCCGCCATGCAGCCCCACCAGGCCCTTCACCACCGACAGGCCGAGGCCCGTGCCTTCATAAGGCCGGTCGTAATCGTTGCGGACCTGGAAGAAGGGGTCGCCGAGCTTGGCGAGGTCGCGTGGCACCATGCCGATGCCGGTATCCACCACGGAGATCAGCACGGCATTGCCGTCCGGCCGGCTCGACACCGTCACCTGGCCGCCCGGCGGAGTGAACTTCAACGCGTTCGACAGCAGGTTGAGCACGATCTGCTTGCAGGCATGACGGTCGCCGGTGAGCGGGTCGAGTCCCGGCGCGATCTCGCGCCGCAGGGTGACGTGCTGTGTTTCGGCCTTCAACCCGACCATGTCGCAGCAGCCGACGATCAGGTCGGCCACGTCGAAGGGCTCGCAGCAAAGCTCGAACTTGCCGGCGTCGAGCTTCGACATGTCGAGCAGGCTGTTGACCACGGCCAGAAGATGCTGGCCCGAGGTGCCGATGATGGCGGCATATTCCTGCCGCTTGACCGGATCCTTCGGGGCGAGATTCGGGCTTGCAAGCATTTCGGCGAAGCCGATGATGGCGTTGAGTGGTGTTCGGAGCTCGTGGCTCAGCGTGGCGATGAAGCGGTCCTTGGAGGCATTGGCCTGTTCGGCATCGCGCTTGGCCCGCTCGATCTCGGCCTCGTGCTGCACCCGCACCGTAATGTCGCGCACGGCCGCCACCACCA
The DNA here is from genome assembly GCF_033947565.1 of Lichenihabitans sp. Uapishka_5. Lineage (NCBI taxonomy): Bacteria > Pseudomonadati > Pseudomonadota > Alphaproteobacteria > Hyphomicrobiales > Lichenihabitantaceae > Lichenihabitans > Lichenihabitans sp. Uapishka_5. Next base: position 8,601 of record NZ_JARPVX010000109.1, on the reverse strand, counting down.
CGGGGCCGCCCTCGGTCCCAAGGTCGGTGGCACCTTCGTCGAACTGCCGGGTGCGGACCTCCACCCAGGCGAAGACCGGCTCGCTGTAGTGGCCGGGCTTGGGCTCGAAGCTGCTGATGCGCAGGCGCAGATTGACCGTGACGCTGTCGCGTCCGGTGGCGGCCTGGCTGACGGCCTGCATGAAGGCGGGTCGGTCCCCGACATGGACGCGCTCGAAGAAGCCACGCCCCATCAGCTCGGGCGACGGGATGCCGAACAAGCGCTCGGAGGCGCCGCTCGCGGCCAGCACCAGGCCGGCGCGGTCGTAGCGCAACACGAGATCGCCGATCGCTTCCGACAGAACACGGTATCGCTGCGCATCGAGGCGCCGCGCGACATCGGACGCTTCCGCAACGCTGGCCCCCTCGGCCGCCAGGGCGGCGGCCCGCAGGCCCGCGAAGGCGACTACCAGCACGTCGGCGCGGCCTTGAAGAAAGCCGTGCGCTGCTGCGACGCTCCAGACCAGGAGACCGCCGAGACCCGCCAGCGCGACGCCGGTGAGGCGGGCCGCGAGACGTCGGTTGCTGCCGGTCAGCACTTCGAGCGGCACCAGCAGCAGCACGGCCGCGGCGGCACCGAGGGTCGCGGCGCCGGAGCAGAAGCTCGTCAGCCCCAGCCCGGTCCAGGCCAACGCCACGACCATCTTGCCATCGACGAGGCGGCCGGTGTTCGACACATGGGCGGCGGCCAGCAGCGGCAGCACCAGCCAGGCCAGGGTCAGGGCGTCACGCCAGCCGGGCAGGTGGCCGGTCGCAAGGAAAAGCGGGACCAGCATCAGCGCGAGACCGCTCAGCGCGGCGGTCGTGCCGATGAAGAAGGCATGCTGCAGCGCCTCTGCCGGCGCCCCCTGGACGGAGGGGTGCACGAGCCTGCCGAGATGATCCTTGAGGCACGTTTGGACGGTCACGCAACGCTCCGCGACAAGCGCGAAGGAACACCGACGCCTGACCGCCCGACTGTCGCAGGCGGCGCTTAAGGCAACCCTAAGTCTGTCGGGAAAACACCGACCATGCGATGGAACCAAGCCGCGAAGGCCGTTGCTTGCGTCGCGGCTGCCGCCCGACCGCCGGGCAGGGTTGACGGCGCGTTACGCAAAGCTGTGCATTTCTTCCGACCGAGGCCACCCGGCCTTGAGCCGAAGCCGCTAAGGTGAGGTCGGGCCAAGGGGGAGGAGCCGAATGCTGTTCTGGACGCGGGCGTGCCTTTGTGTCGGCGTGGCAAGCGTCATGGCGATCCAGCGCTTGCCGCCCCAGGCCCGCTCGCCCCATCTGCTGCCCGACGGGGCCGTGGCGGCCACGCTGGCCGGCCATGCCTGCCAGGCCCGCCCGGACCTTTGCGCCGCCGCCGTGACGCAGGGCCTCGGCGCGCTGGCGCCCATAGCGACCCGTCGGGCGCAGGTGCCACCGCGCCGCGGCCCCGCTCGCGATCTGCCGGTTGCGCTCGGCGGTCGCTCCCTTACATGACAACGCTCAGGCGCCCTTGAGGCGCGACCGCGCGCCTCAAGGATCGCCATGCCCGACATCCAACGCATCATCGACGACTTCGACGTGCTGGACGACTGGGACGATCGCTATCGCTATATCATCGAGCTCGGCCGCGACCTCGAGCCGATGCCGGCCGACGGCCACAACGAAGCCAACCGGGTGAAAGGCTGCGCCAGCCAGGTCTGGCTCGACACCCGGCCGACCGAGGGGGGCGCCTTGCATTTCGTCGGCGACAGCGACGCCCACATCGTCAAGGGCCTGATCGCCATCACGTTGGCGCTGTTTTCCGGTCACCGGCCGGCCGAGATCCTCGCCCGGGATGCCGGCGACACGTTTCGCCGCCTCGGCCTCAGCGAGCATCTGACGCCGCAGCGCTCGAACGGCGTCCGCGCCATGGTGGAGCGCATCAAGGCCGACGCCCAGGCGGCCCAGGCCTCCACCCCCGTCGTCGGCCAGGCTTGAGGCTCCATCATGGTATCGCTTCGTTCCGCTTCGCCGCCTGTCGTGCCGCGCCGCGACTCCCATCAGGTCGCTCATAACGTCCAGCTGACCGACCCCTATGGCTGGCTGCGGGCCGACAACTGGCAGGAGGTGTTGCGTGACCCGACGCAACTGCCGGCCGAAATCCGCACCGTGCTTCAGGCTGAAAACGCCCATACGGATGCCGTGCTGTCCGACACGGTCGACCTGCGCCGCCGCCTGCAGGCCGAGATGCGGGGGCGCATCAAGGAGGACGATGCCGAGGTGCCGGTGCCGGACGGGCCTTGGGCCTATTACACGCGCCACCGAGACGGCGGCCAGCACGAGATCATCTGCCGGCACCCACGCGACGGCGGCCCCGAGCAGGTGTTGCTCGACGGCGACCTCCTCGCCAAAGGCAAGGCGTTCTTCGATCTCGGCGGCGCCGAACGGTCGCCCGACCACACGCGAATCGCCTGGAGCGCCGACGAGCGTGGGTCGGAACTCTATGGCTTGCGGGTGCGCGACCTCGCGACCGGTCTGGATCTGCCGGACCTCGTCGGCGAAACGGACGGCACGGCCGTCTGGGCCGCCGATGGCAGCGGCTTCTTTTATGTCACGGTGGATGAGAACCATCGGCCGTCGCGGGTCAGGTTTCACCGGCTCGGCACCGACATGGCGGACGACCGGCTCGTGTTCGAAGAAGGCGATCCCGGCTGGTTCGTGTCGCTGACGGAAACGCGCTCGAAGCGCTATGGCGTGATCCGCATCCACGACCACGATTCGGCCGAGGCGTACCTTCTCGACCTCGAGGCCCCAGAAACGGCGCCCCAGCTTGTGGCTGGGCGGCACGCCGGCCTTCGCTACGACCTCGACCATCGCGGCACCGAGGTGTTCATCCTGACCAACGCCGACGAGGCCGAGGACTTTAAGGTCATGGTGGCGCCCGTCGCTTCCACCGACCGCACCGCGTGGCGGGAGCTCGTGCCGCATCGGCGCGGCCGGATGATCATCGCCATCGAGTTGTTTCGCGATTACCTCGTGCGGCTCGAGCGCGAAGACGGGCTGCCGCGCATCGTCATCCGCCACCTCGCCTCCGGCGACGAGCACGCCATCGGGTTCGACGAAGCGGCCTACAGCCTGTCGCTGCGATCGATGGCGGAGTTCGACACGGGCGTGATCCGCTTCAGCTTTGCCTCGATGGCGACGCCCGACGAGGTCTTCGATTACGACATCGCGACCGACACGCGGGTGCTGCGCAAGCGACGGCAGATCCCGTCGGGCTTCGATCCTGCCCGTTACGTGACGCGGCGCCTCTTCGCCACCGCGGCCGATGGCGAACAGGTGCCGATTTCGTTGTTGCGCGCCGTCGATACGCCCGAGGACGGCACGGCGCCGCTGCTGCTTTACGCCTATGGGGCCTATGGCCATGCGACGCCGGCTTCCTTCGGGGCGAACCGGTTGTCGCTCGTCGATCGCGGTTTTGTGTTCGCGATCGCGCATGTGCGGGGCGGCACCGACAAGGGCTGGCACTGGTACGCGGACGGCAAGCTCGACCGCAAGACCAACACCTTCACGGATTACATCGCGGCGGCCGAGCACCTGATCGCCACAAAGGTGACGGGGCCGCGCCGCATCGTCGGCCAAGGTGGCAGCGCCGGCGGCATGTTGATCGGCGCCGTGGCCAACCGGGCGCCGCAGCTGTTTGCCGGCCTGATCGCCGACGTGCCTTTCGTCGATGTGCTGAACACGATGCTCGACGGCGACCTGCCGCTGACGCCGCCGGAATGGCTCGAATGGGGCAACCCGATCACCGACCCCACCGTCTTCGCGGCGATGCGGGCTTATTCGCCTTATGAAACCGTGTCGGCTCAGGATTACCCGCCGATTCTGGCGCTCGGCGGCCTCACGGATCCGCGCGTCACCTATTGGGAGCCGGCCAAGTGGGTGGCGAAGCTGCGTGCCACCATGACGGGCGGCGGCCCGATCCTGTTGAAGACCAATATGGAGGCCGGCCATGGCGGCGCCTCGGGCCGCTTCGATCAGCTCGAGGAGGTGGCGCTTGAGTACGCCTTCGCGCTGGCCTGCGTCGGGCTCGGCTGAGCTTCCCGCCCAAGGGTGAAGCGGCGCTGCCGCTTCATCGTCGCCTCGACCCTCAGGGAACGGCGGATTCCTGCTGGGCGATAAAGGCCTTCAGCTCGTCCATCGAGCCGAACCGGTGGGTTTCGCCGCTTTCGGTTTCCACCTCGATGGTGCCATCCGAATACATCACGTAGGAGGCGCTGCCGGCTTGGTAGCGGCCCACCACGGTGGCGCCACCGTGCTGCTCGCTGGCGAGGTCGGGCGTCGGCTGGGGCTCGGCGGCGGCCGTCGGCTCGGGAGCCGCAAAGGCGAGGCGTTCGGTAGATGGCGGCGCGTAGGCCGGCATCGCCGGCTCCACCCGCTCGGGCCGGCCCTTGAACAAGGATCGCTCCAGCCAGCCGATCTGACCGGCTTCGCGTGCGGGGGCGGTCTCGGCCGCCGCGGGTTCGGCCGGCGGGGCCGGGATCGTCGGGGCCGGAACCGCATGGGCCGGCACCAACACGGGTGCTTCGTCGACCGAAGTCGGTTCGGTCGGCCCATCGGGCAGGATGCGGTCGGGGAAGCCGTGCTGGCGCAAGGTTTCGGGGCTTGGCTGCTCGCCCTCGGGACGCTTGACCCGCTTCCACAGGGCCTGATCCTTGACCTCGACGGCCGAAGGCTCGATGGCCGGCGGGGTTTGGGCTTCAGCCGCCGGGGCCTCGGCCGCCGGCTCCGGGCGGGCCGCCGGTGCCACGATGGCTGGCACCGGTTCCTGCGCGGGTGCCGGCATCTCGATGCGCTGCAGTGCCGGCACGGCGTCGGCCGTCATCGGCAGGGTGCGGGACGCAAGCGTGTCGCGGATCGACTCGATCCGCATCAGGATGCCGGCCAGCGCGAAGACGACGCCGCCGCTCGCAAGCGCCACCGTGCCGGAGATCACCTCGGCCCAGCCGCGTTCCAACTGGATGATCGGCGCGCCGGAGATGATCGACACCGCGCCCGCCAGCACCAGCAGGCAACTCACGCCAAACACCAGCCATGTCATCGGCCAACACCCATGTTCCGTCCCGGTCGCACCTGACGCGCGGTCTCACGGGCGTCCGCGCGTGCCTTGGCTCGCGCTGCGAGATCGCATGGGGCGTCGGCCCCACGCTGGTCGGGGCAGATAAGCCGAAAAGCCGGGCCGTGTAAAACCGACCGGCAGACTTGCAACACCGGAGGCCATGGCGGAGATTGCCGCCGCCGCAAAGCGACCTAGCTTCATGCGGGACGGCGCGCCGGTCGGCACGCTCATCCCGAACAGGAGAACCCGATGGCTTTCACCCTGCCCGAACTGCCCTACGCTTATGACGCGCTCGGCCCCTACATGTCGAAGGAGACGCTCGAGTTCCACCACGACAAGCACCACCAGGCCTATGTGACCAACGGCAACAACCTGCTGAAGGGCACGGAATTCGAAGACAAGCCGCTCGAGGAGGTCGTGAAGGGCTCCTTCGGCAAGAATGCCGGCCTGTTCAACAATGCCGGCCAGCACTTCAACCACATCCATTTCTGGAAGTGGATGAAGCCGAACGGTGGCGGCAAGCCGTCGGGCGCGGTCGAAAAGGCCATCACGGAATCATTCGGCTCCTTCGACAAGTTCAAGGAGGATTTTGTCCAGGCCGGCACCACGCAATTCGGCTCCGGCTGGGCCTGGCTGACCTGGAAGGACGGCAAGCTCGAGGTCACCAAGACGGCCAATGGCGAGAACCCGCTGGTGCACGGCGGCACGCCGCTGCTCGGCGTCGACGTGTGGGAGCATTCTTACTACATCGACTACCGCAACCGCCGTCCCGACTACCTGAAGGCCTTTGTCGATAACCTGGCCAATTGGGATTACGTCGACGAACTTTACAGCAAGGCCGCAAAGTAAAGCGCTCCATCGCCAGTAGCGATGGTCTGCTTGGACGAGATCCGACCGGGGCCAAGGGAAGTCCCTTGGCCCCGGTCGGGCTTTCGGCCTTGATGAATGCGGGACCCTGCCCGGTGCAACAGAAACGGGCAGGTGCGATTAACGAGGATTTCACCTTTATCAGCATGGCTGCTGCGCTGACCCGGTCAGGAACCATTGGGCGTCACCGGCATTCCGGTTCTGAACGCTTTTTCGGAAAGACCGATTTTCCCGCCATGCTTCGTTTGACCTCCGCCTTCGTGGTCCTGTTCGGCGCCGCCGTCGCCGTGACCACCTTGTTGCCGACCCCGGCACTTCATGCCCTGCCGGTGACCAGCGCGGCGCAGGCGGCTGCGAGCGACACCGATGCGGTGTCGGTGCGTGCCGACAAGGCCGTGCGGGTGGTTTATCCGCCGTCCGACGGCACCGCCAAGATCACCGGTCCGGCAACGGTGGCGCCCGATCAGTCTGTGGCGGCGCAATCTTTGCCTGCAATGCCGGTGGTCGCGCCCGCAGCCCCCGTTGTGTTGCCTGAGGCAGCGGTCATCGGCGCGAAGCTCGACATCAACACGGCCTCCGTCGAGGCGCTCGACAACATGGCCGGCGCGGGGCACATCGGCCGCACCATCGTGCAGCACAGGCCCTACCGCTCGGTGGAAGATCTGGTCGGCAAGCGCGTCATTCGGAAGAGCGTCTACGATCGCATCAAGGATCAGGTCGCTTCGCAATAATGGGCTTGGGCCAACGCGCCTGTACCGCGATGCTTGACCGACCTTAAGCCTTGCCACAACAAGGGGCCGCGTCGGCGGTCCTCCTCGTACCGGCGTGCCGTAACGCGCCGGGTGCATGTACAGACATTTCCTTTCCGTCGGCGGCTTAACGCTTTTATCGCGGGCGACAGGCTTCATCCGCGATGTGGTGCTAGGCGCCATTCTCGGAGCCGGCGTTCTGGCGGACGCCTTTTTCGTCGCTTTTCGCCTGCCGAACCATTTCCGCACCATCTTCGGCGAAGGCGCCTTCAACGCGGCCTATGTGCCGTCCTACGCCCGTGTGCTGGAAACCGAGGGCGTCGCCGAGGCGAAGGGCTTCTCGAGCCAGATCTTCTCGATCCTGTTGATCTCCCAGGTCGTGCTGCTGGGGTTGGCGCTCGTCTTCACGCCCACACTGGTGCGCCTGCTGGCACATGGCTTCGAAGACGATCCCCGCAAGTTCGATACGGCCGTGATGCTGACCCGCATCACCTTTCCGTATCTGCTCTGCATGACGCTGGTGACGCTGCATAGCGGCACCCTGAACGCCAATCGGCTGTTTGCATCGGCGGCCTTCAACCCGGTCATCCAGAACCTCGTGATGATCGGCTTCCTGGGAATGGCGTTCCTGTTTCCCGATGCCGGCATGGCGGCGGCCGTCGGCCTCACGGCCTCGGGCGTGCTGCAACTCGGCTCCATTATGGTGTCGGCGCGGCGGCACGGCCTGCTGGAACGGCCGGTGCGGCCGCGCCTGACCGCCGACGTGCGGCAATTCTTTGGCGCCCTCGGGCCGGCGGTGATCGGTTCGGCCGGCGTGCAGCTCGCCATCTTCGCCGATACCATCATCGCGTCGATGCTGCCGACCGGCGGCCTGTCGTCGATCTATTACGCCGATCGTATCTACCAGCTTCCGATCGGGGTGATCGGCATCGCGGCCGGTACGGTGCTGCTGCCCGAAATGACGCGACTCCTGGCGCAGAACAAGCCGGAAGCGGCGCTGGCGGCACAGAACCGCACTTTTGCTCTGACGCTGGCCCTGACGGCGCCCTTCTTCGTTGCCTTCCTGTTGGTGCCCGGGCCGATCATGCGCGGCGTCTTCGAGCGCGGTCGCTTCGGTGCCGAAGCCGCGCAGGCGTCGGCCGCGGTGCTGGCCGCCTACGGGGGCGGCATCCTGGCCGTGGTGCTGAACCGCTCGGCGGTGGCAAGCTTTCAGGCGCGGGGCGACACGCGGACGCCGATGCTGGCCTCGCTGATCGCCATCGGCTGCAATCTGGCGCTAAAACTCGTGCTGTTCCGCCCGCTCGGCGCGGTCGGGCTCGCGACCGCCACGGCGGCCGGGGCCTGGATCAACTTGGCCGTCCTGTGCGGTCTCGCCATTCGTCGCGGCACGATGCGCTTCGACGACAGCCTGATGAAGGTGGCGCTCGCGGTGGATGTTGCAGCCGCGGTCCTCGGAGTCACGGCGGTGCTTCTCGAACCGCGGCTGGCCGTCCTCACGGCCGGGCGGCCGTTCGGCAACGAGATCCATGTGGTGGCGCTCACGGGGATCGGGGGCGCCCTCTACCTCGCGGTGCTGTTGGGCGCGCTACGTGCCTTCAAGGTGGGCCTGGGGCGCCGCCCGGCCTGAAGGGTCAACCGGCCTTGCGGGCCGGCTGAGCCTCCCGACGCACCGGGGCGCTACGCGGCTCTGTCCGGGCCGCCGGCACGGTGGCGCCGCGTTCGGTCGCAACCTCGGTCCGGGCAGGGCGCCGCGGCGCTGCATCGGTTCCGGCGAGGCTCGCCATGACACGCCGGGCGGCCGCGACCGGCAGTGTTTCGACCAGCCCGACGAGCGTCCGCACCCGCGGGTAGCTCCGCCCGATGCCGGGCTGACCCAGGA
>NZ_JARPVX010000108.1:0-9956 GCF_033947565.1 Lichenihabitans sp. Uapishka_5 | reverse complement strand
CGCACGTCAGACCGCGCCGCCTGACTGCCGCGTCACCCAAATTCCCGCGTAGCTCTGCAACCCAACATGCAGCTCTCCCAAGAGCAGCCTGGGGATCTTCGGGCGACCGTAAATGCAGTGCTGACGCTCGATGCCCTAGCGGGTGTAATTTTCTCTGCAATGAAGCAGATCGAACATCCCACTGTCGTTTCCATGAAACGGGACGATGAGTTTCGTGACCTTCTCGCAGAGCGCTGCCACGAATTTCGAGCGCTTCGTGACCTTGCTGCGGCCTACAAGCACGGTGAGCTAACAAACCCAAAGAAGAAGCAGCCGCGTCTTCTGGCCGGCCCAGAACGCCTGAACCGAGTTGAAAATCAAATCGGCGTCCTTGAGTGTGACGACGAAATTGAAGGCTTCGTGCTCGTCGTCGAGCTTATTGATGAGTCATTCTTGCGGGCGTCCAGTGTCATAGGCGTGAGTTACCAGCTCCTTGCGCCTATCGTTGATGAGGTCGATCCGTTGCACACACGATGGCAGGCGTAGGTGCCGATCGGCTTCGTCCAGCAGCGCTTTCAGCTCGGATGAATGATATTTTTGCCCCGTCGTTCCAAACAGGGACGCGGAGAACACGTCCGGCACAATGCTTTCGTCAGCCTTGCGCCATACCGTTATGGTGTCTTGACGTTCAGACACGCGTGGTCATATGAACACGCAGCAGCCCCTGGCAGTACGCTTCCCCCGGCACAGCCGTTCATGATGGGAAAGCCGAGCCCAGGGGCTTCGACGTTTCAGGCGCTCGATGCATCCTCGCAATCGCATGGCCGTTCTTGTCGACGGCGGCTTTTTCCTCAAGCGGCTTCGCTCGATCTATCCAGCGACGGATCCCAATGACGCCAAGGCTGTGGCGGATGTCATTCACGCCCATGCCTTGAGGCATAAAGAGCAAAGGACGAGCGCCGGTACGGAGACGTTCGACCTTCACAGGATATTCTTCTACGATTGTCCGCCTCTCGCCAAGAAGATGCACTTTCCGGTCTCGAAGCGAGGAACTGATTTCGCGAAATCATCAACGGCTGTATTCCGCCTCGCTCTGCATGAGCATCTGAGGAGCAAACGGAAGGTAGCCCTTCGTATGGGGCATCTGCTCGAGGCGTCAGAATGGCGGCTTAAGCCAGGCGTGTTGAAAGACTTGCTCAACAAGGCTCGTGCGTTCGACGACCTCACGGACGAGGATTTTGCAGTCGAGACCTCACAAAAGGGCGTCGACATGCGTCTTGGGCTCGATGTGGCGTCGCTGGCTTATAAGCAGCAGGTCGATCAAGTGATCCTGATCGTCGGTGACAGTGATTTCGTTCCAGCCGCCAAGCTGGCGCGTCGCGAAGGGCTCGACGTGGTGCTGGATCGGTTGGGAGCGCCTGTTCACGAGTCTCTGAACGAGCATATCGATGGTGTTCGTACTTTTCGCGGCCCGTCTGTGCGGCAAGTGCCTGTGACGGCGCGTTTTGGCGGCCCCGCGCCCGTGCCTGCTTTGACAACACCGATCACGCCTAACGGACAATAGGGCGGCAGTAGACAAGCCGAGCTCGCGCAAGTGGGACTGAAACGATGAGGCAGCGTTAACGCAAACCTATCGACCGACGGCATATAAGCTGATCGTCGGCGTGATGGACGGGCATCCCGTGCAAAGGCTCCCGCGTCCAGATGGACCCGCCGACTGGCTCCCTAAGGCCTTCGGTTGACGCCATCAGTCGCCGAAGGCCGAGCCTGGAAACGATCTAGAGCGGTTTCGCTTAACAGTCCGATAAGCGACGCGCCGCCAGCACGACAGCGGTACGCGGATGGCGCGCCCGGAGGCACCTTGCTGCCGAGGGTTGCTGGCAAGTGAACAAACGGATCAGCCAAGAATGGCGTTGGGCGGCGGCTCAATGGTAGGCCATAGGGCTGCGATGTCAGCGCAAGCGGCACTCATCTCGTTCCATAGATAGACAGCTCTCCCAGGTGCCTCGAACACTTTGCCGGTGTTCCCGTCGATGGTGATGCAGAGCTTCTTTTCCGGCTCGGCCTCTGGCTCGAACGGTGTGTCTTTCAAAAAACCGAACGTGAAGGCGCTTTGGAACTCGGCTGCGACTTCGGGCAGCTCCTTGCCCTTCGCGTACCTTAGGAACACACCTCCGATTTTTCTGGTGTTCTTCTGCGTCGTGCGAGCGATCGCAATGTCAGGGTTGTAGACCACGATTGTGCCGTTCAGGTTGACCGCACCGCGAGCCGCGACGGGCAACATCTCGCAAACTGGGATGGCCATCGTGGGAAAGGCTGTAACGAATGCCTCGATATAATCGGCGTTGTGATCGTTCTGGTCGGCCTCGAAGTCACTTGCCGTCATGCGGCCCCGGATCACGTCGGCCACGCGCTTCAAGGCTGCTGTGTCACCTTGACCCTCTCGGAGCCACTTGGTGATGCTGATCCGAGCTTCCTTATGCTGAATGGAGCGCGCGATCTTTTGGTATCGAAAGGTGCGCAAAATGGAACGGCGACGTTGGTTCGATGCGGCCATATAATCGGCAAGCTCGCGGACGCGAAGCTCGCATCTGGACCGCATTCGGTAAGTAGGTTCGGTCACTCGGACCTCGGGGAGTAGGGCGATGGATGCACTCTATTTGAGCGCGAATATGAGTGACGACGCAAGCCTTTGCATCGCGCCTCTTTCCAAACGAAAAATTGCTGCTTGTGGGCAAGACCCGTATGATGCCGGCGGCTATTTTCTGTTTGAACAGCGTCACGGAGATCCGGACGGTGTTGAGGTTCTGGCTCGGATTGAGACCGAGGAAGCCGCAATTCGCCTCGCTGCCCTGCTCAACCTTCAATGACGGCTGGCCACCAGCCATGCGCCGCGCCGGCTACCTCGCTTGGCACGCATCGTGCATGGATATGGCTCGCCCATTTGGGCGTTTCCTCCCTAGACTTGGGCCGCCCACGGCAACGTGAGGCGGCCTCTTTGTTTGGTGCCTCTACAAGCGATGCCGACCACTGTGCAGCGGCTTCGGCCTTTGCACGCTCCAAATTCTCGAAGATGCTGCAGCTCGGGGAAGTGTGCGTGAGATGGCGGAAAGAGGATCTTGCAGCATGGATCGCCACAAAGGCCAATCAGATCTGAAATTTTGCAGCAAGGATGATGCGACAGGAACACAATTGCGGATCTGTCAATCCCTGTGTTAACAGTGATTCACAAGGAGGCGTTAGGATCAACAATCGATCGTGCTCTTGAACAAGGATTAGCAGTGATGCTCATCAGCCACGAGCGCGAGAAGCTGATTCAGGCGATCAACTTTTTCGTCCGAAACACGTCGAATTGCGGGAAAATCAAACTCTTTAAGCTGCTGTACTTTTTTGACTTTGAGCATTTCAAAGCTACCGGTCGCAGCGTTACAGGGCTCGCATATAATGCGTGGCCAAAGGGGCCTGTGCCTGTTTCGTTATACAACGAAATAGACGCTCCTCAAGCCGATCTCGAAGACGCGTTTCGTTTCGAGCAAAAGCCCATTAGAGATGGGTACATGCTCAAAATCCATTCGAAGAGCCCCTTCGACGGCCGCCATTTTTCACGACGCGAGAGAAGGCTTCTCGACGATCTCGCGAATGAATATCGGACGACGCTCGCCGATGACATGATCGAGGCCACGCACTTGGAAAACCAGCCGTGGGATCGTGTCTATCATGAGAGTGGCAATCCGCAGGGCGTAATTCCGTATGATCTGGCTATTCGTCCTGACGAGCACGAGGCAGTGAGCCGGATCGCATCGGACAGGAAGGAGCTTCTGGAAAAACTTAGATGAACCCTGGTTCGGTGTTTTTCGACGAGGAGTTTGCGTTTCATGATGGACAAAGCGGCGAGAAGCTTTTTCTAGTTCTCGGATCCGATCGCGAGATTGCAGTAGTAGCCAAAACCACCTCCCGTCAGCACGGTCGCGGAAACACTTTCGGATGCCAAACGGACCGCTTCTATAACTTTTTCCTCCCTCCTCAGTCTTGCTACCTGCGCAAACCGACCTGGGTCTGCCTGGATGAGTTCTACGAAGTACGCCTAGCTGCAGCTCTTTCAAAAAGCTTGCGCAGTATCATCAAGCCTGTTTGCACGATCGAACACAGCTTACTTCGTCTAATCCAGGAATGCGCAAAGGGAAGTCTCGATATAACCGATCAACAGCACGACTTGGTTCATGCTTGCCTAGCGACCTAGAACTCATCGTCTCCCGTTGCGTACCGAGCATAAGGCCGTAGCGGTCCCCCGAGCCCCGCACCACCGTCCCGCCCGTGGCGGTGGCCCGTCAGAAGCTCCACAGCCAGCGGTCGCCCGAGCATGATGAGATCAGCCCACAGCAGCGCCAGTTCTCGTTGGCGCGGAATGTGGGCCGCGGTCATAGGCGCCCTCGACTCTGTCCTTTGGTATGTAGGTCAAGCCAATACCTTCCCGAGTTGCACTACCTGGCTGCCGGCCGGCTTGGCGCAGAATGCCGCCCAGGCGTCCATCAGCTTGCGGCGCTTATCGAACAGATCACCGCGCCGGTAGGCGGCCTCGACCTTGCTGCCGATGGTTTGGGCGAGCGCCATCTCGACCACCTCGCTCGGCACGCATTGTGCAAAGATCTTCGGCAACGGTGGTGACCTCTTTCCTTTCAGCCTGCCCGGCTACTAGCCCTGGCATGGCGAGTGACCGGCGAGGTCCCATCCATGATCCCCATGGCCGGCAGGGCGGCCCGCACCACATCTGCGACGTAGGATGGCGCCAGTCGCGCATAGTGGCGTTCCGTCACCCGCGTGTCTGCATGCCCGAGCTGATCGGCGATGACGCGCATGCTCACGCCCTTCATGGCGAGGGCGCTGGCGTAGGTATGCCTCAAAATGTGAAATGTTGGCGCGGGGTCCAGGCTCGCAGCTCGCGCCGCTTCCTCGAGCGGGCGTTGCTGGTGGGAAGCGCCCCAAGCGTTCCCGTCATCGCGGGTAAACACCAGGTCCCCGCCCTTCTGGCCAGCCGTAAGCGCGTCGAACACCTGCCGTCCTTCGTCGGTCAGGGCTACATGCCGCGCCTTGCCTGATTTCGAGATCCGCACCGTGACGGTGCCTGCGTCGGGGTGGTACTCGGACACGCGCATGCGGGTTAGCTCGCCATAGCGGCATCCAGTGACGAGGGCGCCGCGGACAAGGTCGCGAAATGAGCTCTGACAGGAGTTGACGAGCCGCACGCATTCCGGGGCGGACAGGAAGTGAACGACAGGGGCGTCCACCTCGCGATAGGCCTTCACCTTGCGCCATGCCTCATCCGACGTGGCTCGACCTTCTTGGAAGGCGAAGTTGAGCGCAGCTTTTAAGACCGTCAGCAGGCGGTTCGCAGTGGCCTTTCGAGCCCGCAGGGCGTCGGGGTCGTCAGCGTACACGGCGACCGTGCGGCGGGTCTCGGCGGCCTTGCGGCTGCGCAGGAGCTTGGGGGCCTTCTCGGTCGCCTCAAGCCAGCCCCGGACAGCCCTGGCTGTCAGCTTGTCGACCTCGATGCCGCCCAGCATCGGGATGATCCGGGCATCGGCAGCGTAGCCATCGGCGCGGACACCCTTCGACCCCTTGCGCTCGCGCTCGGCCAAATAGTCGGCAATGGCATGGCTGACGGTGTACGGGCCGAGATCGGGTGCGGTATGCCCGGCAAGCTCGCGCGCCTTCTTGCCGAAGAACTCGCGAGCGCGTTCTTGCGCCTGGGCGAAGCTGTGAACGATCAGCCCGTCCGGGTCGCTGGCGTCGTCGGCCGCGCCTAGCGCCTCGTAGTTCTGCGCTCCATCGTCACCACGGAGGCGGGCCACCCACGTGCCGCCCTTCGCGCCTCGCCGATAGCCGAGGGCGCAGCCGGTCGATAGCACAGTCCAGTAGGGCTCCCGGCGCTGGGCGAGCTTCGCCCGAGCCGATCGGCTGTCCAGCTTTGGGTTCTTGACGACGCGCGCCATGGCAGAGATCCGTACGGACGATGTACGGAAAGGATGTGAGCGGATGCAGGCGAACAGTCAAGGCCGGCAAATGGGAAGTGCAGAGGCAAACACGGTGTGCGCCGGTGTTCGCCATTGTCTCGCTAGACCCGCGTTACCCCTCTCTCACGGCGAAAACAGGGGTTCGATTCCCCTAGGGAGCACCAAAAAAACACGTTGTGAGGTCGATTTTCCGACCCCAATGTTTGCTTCCCTTTTTTTGACGGATTTGAGCATGGTCGTTTCTATGGAACGGCATTGCGAATGTCGTTAGGTGAATAGCCTCTTCTGACATGCGTGTCTGAACACAGTTAAGGCAGGATAGAATTTCGAACTAAGCTGATAATGGGCGTGGGTCCTCGCAACTCAGGCAGACTGTTAACAATAGTGTCGCGGTGAACGCAATCACGCGGGCAAACCTTCGACAAAGTCGACTTTCCTTACGGTTGATTCAATATGGAGGCTTGATAGATTGAGACGCATTGCGAGAACTTCAGCGCGGAATTTATTTCCAACTCCATTCACATAGCTGAACAGATAAACCGATCTCGTCCATGCAAGCTCGAAGCGATCGACCTTTCTCACTGCGTGACCCACCATCATGGTCGGCCGATACCGTTGCTTGTGCCTACTCGCAACAAATCAATATGGCTGCAGACACAAATCAGTATGTTGCAGCGCAACAAATATCCTGGTTTATAGGTTTCATCTCCGCTAGGTAGCGCTTAGTCGAGCGATCCTCGACATGCGGTCGGTGTCCCGGCTTCCCAGCTTCACGCCGGCCGCATCGCTGAGAGCGACACCAGGGTGCGATCCACCAGTCCGCGTGGCATTTGTCGACGCATCGGGCCGACGTTCAGTTGCCACGTCAGCACCCTGCAAACCAGCCATAAATCGGCGCCGCATCGGTCGCGCAAACAACCGAGATCGCGTGAGATTAACTCTCCCATCGGGTGGCGCTCGGTTCGATCGGATGGCAGGACAAGGCGCGCGGTCAGGGCCGCCCGCGAGCGTCGGCACCGAGAAGGGATCCTCCATGCATCACGACCTGATCATCCGGGGGGGCACACTGGTTCTGCCCTGGGGCGAGCAGTCGGCCGACGTGGGTGTTCGCGACGGCCGCATCGCTGCGATCGGTGTGCTATCGGCCGATGACGCCGAAACCACCATCGATGCCAAGGGACTGCACGTGCTGCCGGGCCTGATCGACAGCCACGTCCACTTGCGCGACCCGGGCGATCCCGCTGTCGAGACGCTCGAATCCGGCACCAAGGCCGCGGTCCTGGGCGGTATCGCGACCGTGTTCGATATGCCGAACACCAATCCACCTGTGGTCGACCACGAACGCCTGGGGTGGAAGCGCGGCTATGTTGAAGGTCGAAGCTGGTGCGATATCGGCCTCTACGTCGGCGGCACCAAGACGAATATCGACCAGTTGGCCGCGCTCGAGCGGGAGCTCGGCGTCTGCGCCATCAAGGTCTTCGCCGGCTCATCCACCGGCACCCTGATGGTCGAGGACGACGACCACATCGAACAGGTCATGCGGGCGGGCCACCGCCGTATCGCATTCCATAGCGAGGATGAATACCGGCTGCAGGCCCGCAAACCCTTGTTCCGCTCGGGCATGCCGCACCGCAGCCACATGGAGTGGCGCGATGAGGAATGCGCCTTCCTGGGCACGCGCCGCTTGATGGCGCTCGCACGCCGCACCGGCAGGGCGGCCCACATCCTGCACGTCTCGACAGCCGAGGAGCTCAGCTATCTGCGGGACTTCCGCGACCTCGCGACCGTCGAGGTGCTGGTCAACCATCTGACTCAGGTGGCGCCTGATTGCTATGACCGTCTCGGCGGCTTCGGGGTGATGAACCCGCCGATCCGTGGCGAGCGCCATCGCGTCGCCAGCTGGGCCGCCATCAACGACGGCACCGTTGACACGATCGGCTCGGATCATGCGCCGCATTCGCGCGCCGCCAAGGCGCTGCCCTGGCCCGAATGCCCAGCCGGCTTGACGGGTGTGCAGACGCTTGTGCCGCTGATGCTCGATCACGTCAGCGCCGGACGGCTGTCGCTGACACGTCTCGTCGACCTGATGGCCGCAGGTCCCGCTCGGGTCTACGGCCTTCTCGGCAAGGGACGTATCGCTGCCGGCTATGATGGTGACTTCACCCTCGTCGACATGGCGCGGCGACGTACCATCGAAGATAGCTGGATCGCGTCCCCATGCGGTTGGACGCCGTTCGCGGGTACCACCGTACAGGGTTGGCCAGTGGCGACGGTGGTGCGAGGCGTGGCCGTCATGCGCGACGACGCCGTGCTGGGAACACCCGTGGGTCGCCTAGCCCGCTTCCAGGCTTAGGGTCGACCACCCGGCCATCCAGGGGTTCGTATCCCGACCCGTTGCAGGGATGGTCGCTCCGGGTCGGTGCAACATCGAATTCGGCCAGGCCCCGCTCGCGGCCATCAATCGAACGGTCGACTTCGATCGCTCCGGTGTGCTCGAATGACCGGTGATGCTGAAGGGCGCCATCCCGGATGTCCACCGGGTGTCGTCGCCACCGTGTTCCGCGACGCGGTCGCTGGGGCGATGGCGATACCCCGGCCATTGCAGCACGGAGGGAGCCGACATGACCATCGAAGCATCCGCGGCACGCCTGGGGGGCGGTCGCATCCGCCTTGGCATGGTGGGAGGCGGGGAGGGGGCCTTCATCGGTGCCGTACACCGCATCGCGGCACGCCTCGACGATCGGTTCACGTTGGTGGCTGGCGCCTTGTCGTCGACGGCTGAGAAGGCTCAACGCTCGGGTGCCGCGCTCGGCCTCGACCCCGAACGTGTTTACGACGATTTCGCCACAATGGCGCGAGACGAGGCGGCGCGCCCCGATGGCATTCAGGTCGTGGCGATCGTGACGCCCAACCACATGCATTACCCAGCCGCCAAGGCCTTCCTGGACGCTGGCATCCACGTCATCTGCGACAAGCCTCTGACCGCGACGTTCGATGAGGCCAAAGCCCTGGCAGCAGCCGTGAGGGCCTCGGGCAGGCTCTTCGTTCTCACCCATAATTACACCGGCTATCCGATGATCCGGCAAGCCAGGGAGATGATCGCCGCGGGCGCGCTCGGCCCGTTGCGCTACGTGCAGTCGGAATACATCCAGGACTGGCTGACGGAAGCCGCCGAGGCGACCGGTTCCAAGCAGGCCGAATGGCGCACCGATCCTGGGCGGTCTGGAGCCGGGGGCGCGATCGGCGACATCGGCACCCACGCGTTCAACATGCTGAGCTTCGTCACTGGGCTGAGGCTCGAGTCCGTGCTAGCCGATCTCACCAGCTTCGTTCCCGGACGGCGGCTCGACGACAGTGTCGAGGTGCTGCTGCGTTTCGAGGGGGGCGCCAAGGGAATGCTATGGGCCAGCCAGATCGCCGTCGGGCATGAAAACAGCCAATCCCTGCGCGTCTACGGCACCAAAGGCGGTCTCGAATGGCACCAGGAGCAGCCGAACGAGCTGTGGTTCACCCGTTTTGGCGAACCGAAGCAGCTGCTCACACGCAACGGCGCCGGCGCTGGTCCTGCCAATCGGCGCGTCTCGCGCGTGCCGCCCGGTCATCCGGAAGGCTACCTCGAGGGCTTTGCCACGCTCTACAGTGAGGCCGCCGCAGCGATCGAGGCGGCAAGTAGCAACCAAGCCGTCGATCCAGCCGTGACCTACCCAACGATTGAGGATGGCCTAGCCGGCATGACCTTCATTGCTGCCTGCGTTCAATCGTCAGCCGAAGGCGGCCGCTGGACGACGGTCGAGCAGGTCTAAGCCGCCATCCAGGCGGCGGCATGCATCAAATCGGTCGAAGCCACTTGAACTGCTGATTTCGCTTATAGTTTCAGCAGCTTGCCTTCATCCGCGACGGTCCCCTGACGTTTTTCTGACGGTTTAAGGATTTCCCCGGTTGACCTCTCATCCGCGTGCATCCTAT
>NZ_JARPVX010000107.1:0-10012 GCF_033947565.1 Lichenihabitans sp. Uapishka_5 | reverse complement strand
ATCTCCAGGTGTGCTCTTCCTCTCAGGAAGCCCTCCCGCGAGAGCGGGTTCGTCCTTGGGAGCAAATGAGACACAGCGCCAAAGGCGTAAGGTCCCGATCTGCATCGACTGGCCCAACCTAAAGCAAGCTAATCGATAGTGGGATGAGTCGGCAGTCACCGGCCGTCAACGTCGGTCTTCTTGTGCGTCTCGCTCCAAAGCGGATCGTCGCTTCACGGCCAAATCAAGCCGGAGCATCGCCGCTCGGCTCGGCGCTCATCGAATCGTTCCAGGACAAAAGGCCGTTCCAGAAGGGTTCATCGTTGGGGTCGCTCAGCGTGCGGTCGGCGGCCTTGCCGTATCCTGTATGCCGTAGAGCGGGCCTTCCCAATGCTCGAGCCGGGGTACGTCTCGTCCCTCGAAGACCACCATCACTCTCTTGCCCATAAAGAACGGGGCTCCCCAAACGAAGGAACGGGTTCCCTCGCTGGCCGCCGCCACCATCCCGTCCGAGGCTCCGTCGTTGCGGGTCAGCGTGCGCTGATAGTCGCCGACTCTGATCCGCCAAGGAAGCCGCGCCCCTGCCGGGCCAGCCATGGTGGCCTCGATCCACCGGTCCGGCGATGAACAGAAAGCCCAGGCCATTCCAGCGCATCGAGGAAGCTGGTCGTCCTCGATGATGTCGGTTTCGGTGCCGCTGTCGATGGTGCTTTCGGGGTAGGTCCTGCCACGGTAGGTCGTCGTGAACCGTCCCGCCGCGTCGAGCGGGAGGCGGCTCGCCGGTCCGGGCTGGTTATCGGGGGCGGTGCCGACCCCGAGTATCAGCGCGCCAACGACCTCCTTGGCGCCGCCGCCCGGAGGCGACGGAAGATCGAACACCACGCCGTTGTTGTGCGCCGGCAGGCGCGCCACTGGATTGGGCACGCGATAGGCCGGAGCCAGACGCCCGGCCACGGGCGTCCAGGTGCCTGGCCCGCCGACGAAGTAGGTCGGTCGCGTCGCGTTCTGTTCGCAGGTGCCGGGACAGTCGAAGAGATTTGGTCCGATGCCCAAGGTGCCGTTCGACGTGGGGGGCACTGTGGAGCGCGGGCAGGCCGCCGGCTGGGGACGCCCATCGTCGCTGATGACCTGGATGGGTACGTCCTCGGCGATCAGCCCACCCAGATGCAGGTCGGCGCGAACCAAGGGTCCCCACGCATCGTCATGAACGAAGTGGAGGCATTCCGCGAGCGGGCGCCCATCCTGATCCCGATGCGCAGGAAGGCTGATCCAAGCCGGGACGGCCGATGCCTCAAGGCGCAGGCCGGTCGAACCAGTGTCCAGCATGACGTCATCGATGGTCGCGCATCGCGTCGTTCCGGGCTCGCACACGGTCACGCTCACGACGAAGCGGTTGAACCCGCCATGCGGCGTCCGCACCGTCACCGGGAGCACGTTGTCGAGGTCTCGAGGCGAAGCCACCGCCGCGACCGGCTCGACGGCGACCCAGGCGGCCGGCAGTGCGGCCCCGGTGGAAAGCCATGCGGCTCCGACGGCCTGTGCGACTGCGGCTTTCGTGATCATGGTTTCGAGATCCGCTCCGACGGCCAGGGCATAGCCGGTTGGCCGGTCCTGTTCCACTCTCCAGTCCTGTGGGAAGACACGTGTGCTCTGCTTCCGGCGCGGCCCCACGACGATCAACAGCGCCGGCATGGGCTGAGGCTCACCACCAGCCGGCCGCGATCCCAGAGTTCCATGGCATGAGCGTCGACGAGGCGGCGCGTTTGCTCGATCGCTTCCTCGTCGTTCTCGGCTTGCAGAGGCGTTGCAGCTTCGATCCGCCCGCTGCGCCCGATGAGATAGGCCCGATAGGCAAGCTCGGCATTGCCAGACACATGAGGCTGCACCATGATGATCTCCAGCGACGAACGGAAGCGTTCCTGATTTGTTCTAATTGTCAGGAATTTGTTAACGAATCCTTTCCGGTCTTCCATAAAGGTCGGCGTGCCGTCGCCGCGAAGGGCAGCTTGGTCCGCGTGAACGCAACGGGATGAAGGCGCAGGGTTCTGCGAGGTCGCAGGCGCCGCCAAGTCCCGTGTTCGACCCGGCGTCCTACATCTCGATCCGCGTGCCCAGTTCCACAACGCGTTCGGGTGCGATCTGGAAATAGTCTGGCGCGCTCACGGCATTGTGGACCATGAAGGCGTAAAGGCGCTCCTGCCAGGGCGACAGGTCCGGCTTCATCGACGGCACGGGGTTCTCCCGGCCGATGAAGAAGGACGCCTTCCCGGCATCGCAGCCGACGGCATCCTCATGGGCCTTGAGCGCCGCCATCACGTCCGGCTTTTCCGCGAAGCCGAACACCATCCGGATCAAGCGGAAGCCTGATGGAAGCATCTCCGATGTCAGGCGGTCGGCTTCAGCCACCCTGGGCACCCGCTCGGTGCTGACCTTGAGCAGGATCACCTGCTTGTGCACCACGCCGTTGTGCTTGACGTTGAGCGCGAGCGCGGACGGCACGATGTCGGCCTGCTTGGTCAGATAAACGGCCGCGCCGCGCATGCGGATCGGGGCGTCCGGCTGGTCGAGGCTCGTGATGAAGTCGCGAAGCTTGACGGCGTTCTCGTCGCGCCGCTCGAACGACACCGCGCGCCCTTTGCGCCAAACCAGCATTAGGGTCAGCGTGATGGCGCCCACCAGCAACGGAAACCAGCCGCCGGCCGGGATTTTGTGGATGTTGGCGGATACGAACGTCACATCGAGGAGCAGGAACAGGCCCGCCACGGGGAAGACGAGACCGGCGGGCCAACGCCATCGCGCCGTGGCCACGGTGGTGACCAGCAGCGTGGTCACCAGCATGTCGCCCGCGACCGCGATGCCATAGGCGTTGGCGAGGGCGTCGGAAGATCGGAACCCGAACACCAGGGCGAGAACCACGATGGCCAGCAGCCAGTTGATCTGCGGCACGTAGACCTGGCCGGCGGATTCCTCGGAGGTCTGACGCACATCGAGCCGGGGAATGGCGCCGAGCTGGATGGCCTGCTGGACGAGCGCGAAGGCACCGGACAACACCGCCTGGCTGGCGATCACCGTGGCGGCCGTGGTCAGCACCACCGCGGGCACGAGCAGCCATCCCGGGAACAGCAGGAAGAACGGGTTCGACGCGGCGGCGGGATCCCGCAGCACGAGGGCACCTTGCCCGAGGTAGACCAGCATCAGGGCCGGCAGCACGATGGCGAACCAGTTGATGCGGATGGCGCGTCGGCCGAAGTGGCCCATGTCGGCGTAAAGCGCTTCCCCGCCGGTGAGGGCCAGAAACACCGAGCCGAGCACCGCGAAGGCCACGCCGCCCCCGGCATGGCCGGCATAGGCGAAGGCATAACGGGGGTCCAGCGCCAGCAGCACGCGCGGGTATTGCAGCAGGTGGACGAGCCCCAGCAGGCCGAGCGTGAGGAACCACACGGCCATCACCGGGCCGAACAGGAAGCCGACGCTGCCGCTGCCGCGGCTCTGGATGGCGAAGAGTCCGACGAGGACCACGGCCGCGATGGGCACGACATAGGGTGTCACGACCGGAGCCGCGATCCCGAGACCCTCGATGGCGCTGAGCACCGAGATGGCCGGCGTGATCATGGCATCGCCGAAGAACAAGGAAGCGCCCGCCAGGCCGATCACCAGAAGCCCCGCCTGCAGCCGCCCGGCCACCGGAAGCGCCAGGGCCAACAAGGCCATGGTGCCGCCTTCGCCGTCGTTGTCGGCCCGCATCACGAAGGTCACGTATTTGACCGCGACGATCAGGATGATGGCCCAGAACACCAGCGACAGCACGCCAAACACGGTGGCTTCGCCGGTCGCCCCGCCCGCCGCCTTCAGGGATTCCCGAAACGCATAGATGGGGCTGGTGCCGATGTCGCCGAACACGACGCCGAGGGCACCCAGCAGCAAGGCCGGTCGGATCGGGTGAGCCGCTACGGCAGGCGTCGAAGCAGCGGCCACGGAGGAGGTCATCGGCATGGTCCATCGCGCAGCGGCTGGGAGGCCGAGTTAACACGATGTCTCGAATCCCCCTACACCGAGCCGACCCGCCGTGTCGGGCCTCGACCGCGATCACGGGGCACGTCGCGCCCTCAAGGGTGCACGAACGCGGCATGGAGCGAGGGCTGGCAGGCGAGGTCGTCATGGTCGGGGATGGGAGGCTCCCATCATGGTCGTCCATCGGACGCCCCGGGGCGCCTCGCCATAGGTTCTCAGCCGAGACTAGGAAACCGCGATGAGCTTCCGCAAGCGCGCGATCCCACCCGGAAGACCGCGCAGGTGAAGGAGGCGGCCGTCCGGATCGAAGGTTTCCGAGAGGACGCGCACGTTCTCGTAGACGGCGCCGAGCAGGCCCTGCTGGGCGTAGGGCAACGTGAGCCGCTCTTCGACCATGGCGGATTCAAAGAAGGCGATGATCGTCGCACGCAGCGTGGCGACATCTTCGGGCGAGCTCGCCGAGAGCATGATCGCGTCGGGATGTTTCTCCAGCAGGGCGGCCCGACCGGCTTCGTCCACGCGGTCCATCTTGTTCAGGAGCAGCCGCGATGGCACCGCATCGGCGCCGATCTCGCGCAGGACGGAGCGGGTGACCTCGAGTTGCGCCTCGTAGGTCGGGTCGGAAGCATCGACCACGTAGAGCAGCAACGACGCGTCGAGCGCTTCGGC
The DNA here is from genome assembly GCF_033947565.1 of Lichenihabitans sp. Uapishka_5. Taxonomy (NCBI): domain Bacteria; kingdom Pseudomonadati; phylum Pseudomonadota; class Alphaproteobacteria; order Hyphomicrobiales; family Lichenihabitantaceae; genus Lichenihabitans; species Lichenihabitans sp. Uapishka_5. The sequence goes on along the minus strand of NZ_JARPVX010000107.1, from coordinate 5,353 downwards.
CAGAGTCGACCGGAACGAGGCCACGAGGTCGTGCGGAAGCTTCTTGATGAAGCCCACGGTGTCCGACACCAACACGCGGGGCGACGTTTCAGGCCGCAGCGCCCGCACGGTCGTGTCGAGCGTCGCGAAAAGCTGGTCGGCGACCAGCACTTCGCTTCCCGTGAGCGCCCGCATGAGCGAGGATTTCCCCGCGTTCGTGTAGCCGACCAACGCGACGCGAAGCTGATCCCCGCGGGCGGAGCGCCGCTGCTCGTCGTCACGCTGGATGGCGTCGAGCTGGGCCTTGAGCTCGGCCCGGCGGTCGCGGACCTTGCGGCGGTCGACATCGATATCGGACTCGCCCGCACCGACGCCACGCTGCCGGCCTCCACCCGTCGAGGACTCCCTGAGGCGCGGGACGACGTATTGCAGCCGAGCCATCTCCACCTGGAGCTTCGCCTCGCGGCTGCGCGCGTGGCGATGGAAGATCTCTACGATCACGCCGGTGCGGTCGAGCACGTCCGCGCCGGTCGCCCGCTCCAGGTTGCGGGCTTGGCTCGGCGAGATCTCATGGTCCACGATCACGACGTCGGCCAAGGGCTGGTCGTCCGGCGCTGGTTCGCCCGGCATGAAGGCTGGCTCGGCCACCCCCTCGTCGAAGCGCTCACGCGCCTTCGACTTCGGCGCGGTCGCCATCTTGCCGACCAGGCCCGTCCCGCCTGTGCGCGCCGCCAGGTCGCGGAGCCGCCCCTTGCCAAGCACGGTCGCGCCCTCGAGCGCCTCACGACGCTGCGACAGAGTGCCGACGACCTCGTGGCCCAGCGTTTTCACGAGGCGGGCGAGCTCCTCGAGGCTCGCCGCATGGGCCGCGTCATCGACGTCGGGAAGCTGGACGCCGACCAGGATGGCGCGCGAGACGGGCGGTTTGGTTTCCATACGTCTGCCTAGCACGGCCGGACGATCTATGGTTCCACACCTGTGGCCTCGAGCCGGCGCCGGTCGGCATGCGCGCTGTCCGGCCTCAGGCATCATCCTTGTCCGTGCATTTCGTCATCACGGAAGTTGCCAGTTCAGAGAATGACTTGATCGACGCTGGTCGACGGCGACACGACCCATCGACCGTCTTTCACGGTGCATCAGCACCTCACGGACGATGGCTGCCGTTCATTGAGCGAGGAACCTAGCAAGGCCGATAGATCGCACAGCAACTCGGGACCGAGCACCCTAGGAAATCCCTACGGCTATCATCAGGACTCGACCGAAGCGCTCGCGCGTTCCGCCGAATCCGCGGGACCGCTGACGTCGCGGGTCAGCCGGTTCGTTCGGGGCTCGCCCGGTACCTGCCATTTCACAGTGTGACACGTGGACGGCACGATCGCACGAGAACGATTGTGTTCCGAGTTGCAACACGGAATATGCGTGAAGGGCGGCGTACCGCCCGGGAAAAGTCGAAACCCGCCGTTCCGCTCCCGGCCAATCGAAGTCGTAGAGCAGCCGTTCGGCTTCGCGCCCAGTTCAGTCGTACGTGCGACTCGACGAGCCACTCCGAACCGGACATTCAGCAACGCGCTCCACCTTTCGCGTCGAGCTCGCGCCTTTCTATCGGACAGTCGCCCGGGCGTTGACCATTTCCAAGTGCTTCTCGGCAACAGCAGAGCCATTGCAAGCCGGCAATAACAGCGGCATCAGAACTGCCCATGAGCCAGTGGGATGATGTCCGCTACTTCCTCGCGGTTGCGCGCGGTGGATCGCTCCGGGCGGGCGCCGAGCGGCTCGGCGTCAAGCACTCCACCGTGCTCCGTCGCCTGGCCGAACTCGAAGACCGACTGGGCGTAATGTTGTTCGACCGGCTGCCTTCAGGCTATCGGATGACAGGCGCTGGCGAGGACGTGCTGCACCTCGCCGAGCGTATGGAGGCTGCGTCGAATGAACTCGAGGCGCGCGTGTTCGGGCGCGATCAGCGCCTGCGCGGGCCCTTGCGGGTGACGCTGCCGCAAGTGCTGGCGACCCACCTGCTCATGCCGGATTTCGCAGCGTTCACCGCGCAGCATCCTGAGGTGGAGGTCGAACTGCTGCCCTCGCATGAGCCCGTCAACCTCACCAATCGGGAAGCGGACGTCGCCATCAGGGTGGTGTACGACCGCAACGCGCTTCCGATGAATCTTCACGGCATCAGAGGCCCGGAGGTCGCGGGCGGCATATACCTGTCGCGTGACCTGCTCGCGAGCTGGAAGCTCGGCGCCCTCGAGCGGTTGCGCTGGGTGGTGCAGAACCACATCGGCATCCCCGACTGGGCCGGCGGCATGGCCATCGCCGTCGCGGACGAACTGTTCAGGACCACGGATTCCGAGGCGCAGATCATGGCGGTGCGCCACGGGATCGGCATGGCGATGCTGCCCTGCTTCGTCGGCGACGTCGATCCTTCCCTTTCGAGGGCGCCGGGCGCTCCGCTGAAGACGCATGGCACCATCTGGCTGCTCACCCAGGGCGAGACACGCAAGACCGGGCGCGTGCGGGCGTTCACCGGATTCATGGCCAAGCGCCTCGCGGCACATGCCCCGTTGCTGGCGGGCGGACGTCCGGCCGACTGAATCTTTGCCGGTCGCGGGCGGTGCGCCTGCGCACAACCGATGTCGATTTCCGGGCGGTCCTCTGGCGGTGCGGTGATCCCACATCATCGGGTGGGGCGACGCCGACGCGTCGCGCGACAGGGGATCGGACATGGATTACGCGATCATCGGCTTCGGGCCGGTTGGCCAGGCGCTGGCGAGGATGTTCGCCCGCCAAAGCATGGACGTGATGGTGGCGAGCCGCAGGCCGCCCGCGGACCACGCCGCACAGGCGGGCGCGATCGGTCCGACGGTGCGACCTGTTCCGCTTGCCGAAGCTTTGGCGGCCAGGACGGTGCTGCTGGCCGTGCCGTTCCGACAGGTCGACGCGCTGGCCGCCGTCGTGGATTGGCAGGGCAAGATCGTGGTCGATGTCACCAACGCCTACGGCGTGCCGGTCGAGGAGCTCGGGGGACAGCCCTCGTCTGGGGTGACGGCCCGCAAGCTGGCGGGATCTCGGCTCGTCAAGGCCTGGAACCACCTCGCAGCGGCCAAGCTGGCCGCCGACCCGACCGTGCATGGCGGCCGCCGCGTGATCTTCGTGTCCAGCGACGATGCGGAGGCCGCCGCCGAAGTGTCCGGGCTGGCGGAGCGGCTCGGCTTCGCGCCGGTGGCGCTTGGAAGCCTCGCCGAGGGCGGCGCGCTCGTCCAGGCGCGCGGGGAGAGTTGGGCTCCGCTTATTTTCCAGGACCTCGTCAAGTTCGCGTGAGGAGCACAAAACCATGATCATCGATTTGTCCGGCCGCACGGCGGTCGTCACCGGATCAACGGCCGGGATCGGTCGCGCAACCGCAGAAGGGCTGGCGCGCGCGGGCGCGGCAGTGGTGGTGAACGGCCGCACGCCTGAGCGTGTCGAACGGGCGCTGAACGGGATGCGGCACGCGATCCCGGGCGCGACGCTCACCGGCGTCGCCGCGGACTTGGCGACGGCAGAGGGCGCGGAGGCGCTGATCGCCGCAGCGCCGGATGCCGATATCCTTGTCAACAACGTCGGCACGGCTTTCCTGCGCGACTATAAGGGTGTCGACGACATTGCTGCCATCCCGGATGCCGATTGGCTGGGGTTGTTCCAGCTCAACGTGATGAGCGGCGTCCGCGCGTCCCGCCACTACCTGCCGCGCATGGTGACGAAAGGCTGGGGCCGCGTGGTGTTCGTGTCGAGCGAGTCCGCGGTCAACATCCCCAAGGAGATGCTCGACTACGGCATGACCAAGACGGCGCAACTCGCCATTTCGCGTGGGTTGGCCGAGGCCGTGGCGGGAACGGGCGTCACCGTCAACGCCGTGCTGCCCGGCCCGACCCGGTCGGAGATCCTGGGCGACTTCATGGTCAAGCAGGCGGAGGCGAACGGCATCACGCAGGAAGAGGCCGAGCAGGGCTTTCTCGCGGCGATGCGCCCGACCACCCTCATCAAGCGCTTCGCGACGACGGAGGAAGTCGCCAACATGATCGTCTACGCCTGCTCGGAACAGGCCGCGGCGACCAGCGGCGCGGCCTTGCGGGTTGACGGCGGCGTCGTCCGCTTCGTCGCGTGAGTCAGCCAGCGCGGAGGATGGCCGGCGCAAGCGGATCCGGCCACCGTAGGCACGGTTTGCCTCACCCGCAGCCGTAAGGGTGTCTCATCAGGGATCCCGCCATGGATGTCGATCAAGCCTTCCGTGGTTCAAGGATCCTCCACGCTGGCCAGATAAGCGGCGTGGGAGTGCGATCTCCAGCGTGCTCCAACGCGACGCTTCATGGTGCAAGCCGAGGCACGTGAGGTCGCCTGGTCCTCGCGAGATCTTCAGGGCTTCTCGGCGAACAGAATCCCGGCCTCCGCCAAGGCTGCCTCGATCCCCCTCAGCGCCGCGGCGCGCAGGTCGAACTGCCGGCCCGGCAGGGTCGTGAACTTGCAGCGGAAGACCTTCACGCCGGGGTCGATGCGGGACAGCTTGGCCTTGAGGGGTTCGCGGAACAGCGGGCCGAACTCAGGGTCGGCCTGGAGGGTTTCGCCGATGCGCTTGACCAGCTTGCGGACGCGCTCGCTGTCGGCCGTCACGGGAAGCGGCAGGTCGAACTTGTCGATCACCCAATCGCGCGAGGTGTTGCGCACCGTGCCGAGCGCCCCGTAGGGCACGAAGTGAATCGGCCCGTTCTGGTGGCGCAGCGCCACGGTGCGCAGCGTGATGCGCTCCACCGTCCCCTTGGTGCTCGACCCGCTCTCGATATATTCGCCGATGCGGAACACGTCCTCGACCAGGAAGAACACGCCCGAGATCACGTCGCGCACGAGCGTCTGCGCCCCGAAGCCGATCGCGAGGCCGAAGATGCCGGCGCCGGCGAGCAGCGGCGTGATCTCGATGCCCAGCGTCCACAGCGCCGACAAACCGAACAGCACCGCAAAGGCGATGAGCAGCGTCGTGCGCAGCAGCGGCAGCAGCGTGAGGAGGCGCGTGTGCTCGGCACTGCCGGCATGGGGGTCGTCGGCGCCAAGCTGGAGCAGGCGGCGGTCGATGCCGGTTCGGATGGCGACCCAGCAGGTTTGCGCGAGGAGCAGCAGCGCCACGGCACCCCCGAGCCGCAGCACGGCGCGCGCGGCCGGGCTCTCGCCTGACAGCAGCGCGTCGACCGGCAGGTCGATGACCGCGAAAGCCACCACCATGCCGACGAGCAGGATCGCGAGGCGCACGACGGACAGGATCGCCAGGAGGCCCAGGCTCTGCTCTCCGGCCGCTTCGGCGGTCGCCTCGCCTTCGTCTCCGTCGCGCCACGCGGTCTCCGTGGCG
>NZ_JARPVX010000106.1:0-10013 GCF_033947565.1 Lichenihabitans sp. Uapishka_5 | reverse complement strand
GCCCCGGCCAATGTCGCCAACGCGACCGCCGGCTGCAGGGCCGCGGCCTGGCTGCCGGCGGTCGCGTTGGCGACATTGGCCGGGGCCGGCACCGCCATGTTGCGGGCGTGGGCGATCGGTCCGGTCCAGCCCTCCACCGGGCCGACGAAGACCCGCACGGGCGTGAAGGCCACGCGCGGCCGTGATTCGGCCCCAGGGCCCGCCGTCACCGGGGATGAGCCGACCGGCTCGACGGCGCCGTTCGATTCCGCCGCATCCTCGGCCTGGGCGGCCGCGATGGCGCCGGACCGGCCGCGGCCGCAAATTACCGACCGCAAGTCGGGCGGCACGGTCTCGTCGGCGGCCGCAAGGCTCGACACCTGGCCGAGATCGACCGAAGGGTCGGCGAAGCCACGGTCGATCAGGTTCGAAGCGCGCTGGGTCCGGGTCAAGGTCGAGGGGGCGCCGAAGATCACGGCGATCAAGCGCCGGTCGTCGCGCTCGGCGCTCAGCACCACATTGTAGCCGGCCGAACAGGTGTAGCCGGTCTTCATGCCATCGACGCCCGGATAGCGGCCCAGCATGCCGTTGTGGTTGGGAATCAGTTGGTTGCCGAAGGCCAACAGGCCGATGTTGAACAGCCCGCGCTCTTCCGGGAACTCGCGCAACAAGGCCCGGGCGATGATGGCCATGTCACGCGCGGAGGAATAATGATTGGCATTCGGCAGGCCGTTGGGGGTCTCGAAATGCGACTCGTGCAGGCCGATGCGCGCCCCATAGGTGTTCATCATCTCGGCGAAATCCTCGACCGAGCCGCCGATGCCCTCGGCGATCGTCACCGCGATGTCGTTGGGCGACTTCACCATCAGCATCTTCAGGGCGTTGGCGAGCGTCACCAGGGTGCCGGGGCGGAACCCCATCTTGGAGGGCGCCTCGGCGGCGGCGCGGGGCGACACCATCAAGGGCGTATCGAGCGTGATGCGGCCTTCGCGCACGGCGCTCAGCGCCACGTAGACGGTCATCAGCTTGGTGGTGGAGGCCGGGAACCAAGGCCGCGTCGCCTCGCTCTGGTACAGCACGCGACCCGACTCGACATCGACCACGATGGCCGGGTTGGCCTTGGCCAAGCCCATGCCGAGAAGCAGCGAGGCCGAAGCCGCGAGCGCCGCCCGGCGGACGATCCCTAGAACCCTCATCCGCACCCGTCCTGTTCGCCGCGCACGCCGACGAAAGAAAACCTGTCAAACGTGTTAACCCCCGCCTCGGTTAATGCAACGTTAACCAGGCGGCATTCCTGTGGGCTGGGGAGCCTCTAGCTTGGCTGGACGGCGATTTCGTGACGACGCGGGGCCCGGGGCCATACCGCTCCCCGGACCGGATCTCGGCGGGGCCGTCTGGCCCGCGGCAGCCAGCGCCGGGCGGAGGCTCGGCCGCGCGGTCCGGCCATGGGCGCGCCTGCGCGGCTTCACGACGGCGCTGCTCGACCTCGTCTACCCGCCCGCCTGCATGAGCTGTCCGCGCGCCACCGCGACCCCGCATGGCCTTTGCGCCGACTGCTGGGGACGGATGGGCTTCATCACGGCGCCCGTCTGCGCCCGGCTCGGTACGCCCTTCACGGTGGATCTCGGGCCGGACCTCCTGTCGCCCGAGGCGATCGCCGATCCGCCCGCCTATGCGCGGGCCCGGGCGGTGGCGCGCTTCGCCGACGGCCCGGCGCAGGTGCTGGTGCACCGGCTGAAATACGGCGACCGGCCGGATTACGCGCGCGTGATGGGGCGCTGGATGGCCGAGGCCGGCTCGGCGCTGCTGGATGATGTCGACCTCGTGGTGCCGGTGCCGCTACATCGCAGCCGGCTATGGCGACGGCGCTTCAACCAAGCGGCCGAACTGGCCCGGGCGGTGGCGCTGGTGCGTGGGTTGCCGCTCGACCTCGACGGCCTCACCCGCGTCAAGCCGACCCGCAGCCAGGTCGGCCTGAGCCGGACCGAGCGGGCCGACAACATCCAGGGCGCCTTCCGGGTCGCGCCGGATGCCAAGGGCCGGTTCCGCAGCCGGCGCGTGCTGCTGGTCGACGACGTGCTGACGACGGGCGCCACCGTCAACGCCGTCAGCCGAGCGCTGCTGCGTGACGGCGCCGCCACGGTGGACGTGCTTGTTTTCGCCCGGGTTGTGACGACGGGATGGCGATGACATATTGGAGGCTCCCCTTCCAAAGGCGCCGTTATGGACCTCGTCACGATCTACACGACCTCGACCTGCCCTTACTGCCACGCCGCCAAGGATCTGTTGCGCAAGAAGAAGGCGGCGTTCACGGAGATCGACGTCACCGGCAAACCGGCCGAGCGCCGCACCATGACGGAGCGGGCCGGCGGCCGCACCAGCGTGCCGCAGATCTTCATCGGCGCCAAACACGTCGGCGGCTGCGACGACCTTTACGCGCTCGACGAGGCCGGCCGGCTCGATCCGCTCCTGGCCGCCTGAGGCACGCCCCCGCCCGATGATCCGTTATCACCTGCGTTGCGATCACCAGCACGGCTTCGAGAGCTGGTTCCGCGACAGCGACGCCTTTGACCAGCAAAGCCACGACGGCCTCGTGTCCTGCCCGGCTTGCGGGTCCACGGCGGTGTCGAAAAGCCTGATGGCGCCCTCAGTCGTCACCAGCCGCCGCAAGGCCGCGCCCTCGGGGCCGCCAACCGCAGCCGAACCGGCCCCCGTGGCACTGCTCGACGAGAAGGCCCAAAAGCTGCGCGCCATGATGCGCGAGGTCCGCCAGCACGTGATGACCCATTCGCACGACGTCGGCGCGGCCTTTCCGGAAGAAGCCCGCAAGATGCACGAAGGCACGGTCGAGCCCCGCGCCATCCGGGGCGAAGCATCAGTCGCCGACGTGCGATCGCTGATCGAGGACGGCATCGAGATCATGCCGGTACCCTCGCTGCCCGACGATCGGAACTGAGGGCGCCCGTTCAGAACGCAAGCTGACGCTTCAGCATATCCTCCACCTTGGCGCGCTCGGCCGGGGTCAGGCCCGTCAGGATGCCGTCGAGCCAAGGGTCCTTGATGCCGGCGGCGCGGGCCAGGATGTGCCAGCGGGCCGCCTCGACGGCGTTCTTCGGCAGCCCCCGTCCGGCCGCATAAAGGCGGGCCAGACGGTTTTCGGCGATCGGGTTGCCGGCCGTCGCGGCCAACAGGAAATAGCGGGCGGCACCGGCTTCGTCCTTGGCCACACCCTCGCCGTTGAACAGCGCGATGGCATATTGCACGGCCGCGCTCGCATCCCGGGCATCGGCCGCCTGCTTCAACAGCGCAATGGCCTTGTCGAGGTCTTGCGGCACGCCCTGCCCCTGGCGATACAGCGCCGACAGGGCTTCGAGCGCCGTGATGTCGCCGGCGTCCGCGGCCCGCCGGAAATAATCGGCCGCCTTTGTGAAATCCCGCGTCCGGCCGTCGCCCTGCACCGCCATGATGCCGAGGTTGTAGAGCGCCCCGGGATGGCCGGCCTCAGCCGCCGCCTCGAGCTGCACCCGGGCGGCTTCGCGATCCTTGGCGACGCCATTACCGGTCAACAAAGCCATGCCGTAACCGAAGCTGCCCTCGCGGTTACCCTGCCGGGCCGCCAACTGGTCCCATTTGGCCGCCTCGGCCATGTCCTTGTTGACCGCGAGCCCCTGGGCGTAGATCTCGCCCACTAGCGCCATGGCGGCGCCGTCATGCGGGTTCTTGGCGATGCGGGCCATCGCCTCCTTCAGGGCCGTGGCGAAATAACCGCGCTGAAAGGCTCCGAAGGCGAGATCGGGCGCCGGGGTCACCACGCCGGCAGGGGTCTGCACCCCACCGAAATCGCCCTCGGCCGCGCAAACCGACACCGCCGGTAGCAGCAGCGCGACCGCGAGGCCGGCCCCAGCCCCCCAGAGCCGCATGGCTCAGGAACCCGCCAGCGCGGCAGCCTTGGCTTCCGCCACGGCCGCGAGCGTCGCGGCCACTTCCGCGATCACGGCCGCGGCGCCGCGCGGATCGTCCCACAAGGCGTCGCCGAGGCCGATGAACTCCGCGCTGGCCTCGGCCAGCGGCTTCACCTCGTCGAGCGACGCCGCCATCGCGACGCAGGGCACCTGGAAGATCTCGGCCCACCAGCCGACGCGGTCGAGCCGCTCGTCGAAGGGGGCGACCTCGGCCTCGTCGCCGAACATCAGGTAGTCGACCCCCGTTTCGCCGGCCTCCATGGCGGCGTCGCGGTCGGGCAGCCGCCCGCATCCGACGATGCGGGCGGGCTTCATGCTGCCGAGCGCGCTCGCGAGATCGTCGCCAGCGCCCTCCACATGCACGCCATCGGCCCCGACGGCCGCGGCCAGCCGGGTGTCGGCCTCGATCAGCAGCGCCGCGCCGCGCTCCTGCACCAGGGGCGTCAGCGCGGTCGCCACCTTGCGGCGCAGGCCGTCGTCATGCGGCGGCAGCCGCAACAGCACGCAATCCACCGGCGCCGCGTCGAGCGCGGCGGTCAGAACCGGGGCAAAGGCCTCGTGGCTGTCGAGGACGGGGGTGACGAGATACAGGCGGGCGGAATCGATCATCGGAGATCCCTAAAGGCTGACAGGGCAAAGCGATACCGCTTCGGCCCGGCAGACGGCCGATCACCAGGAAACCGGACCCTGTTCGGTTCAGGAGAACCCGAACAGGGTCCAGACGGGGCGCCCTCCATCGTCGATGTTTTTGGCGACATCGCGGCCTGTCGGGGCGAAAACCTATTCGGCCGCGATGCGATGCCCGTCGAATTGCAGGCGGGCCAGGCGGGCGTAGAGACCACCCGCGGCGATCAGTTCCGCATGGGTGCCCTGTTCGACGATGCGACCCTTGTCGAGCACCAGGATGAGGTCGGCCTTCACCACGGTGGCGAGGCGATGGGCGATGACGAGCGTGGTGCGACCCCGTTCGAGCCCTTCGAGGGCCGCCTGGACGAGGCGCTCGCTTTCGGCGTCGAGCGCCGAGGTGGCCTCGTCGAGCAGCAGCACCGCCGCATCCTTCAGGATCGCCCGGGCCACCGCGAGCCGCTGTCGCTGGCCGCCCGACAACGTCACGCCGCGTTCGCCGACGCGCGTCCCATAGCCGTCCGGCAGTTGCATGATGAAGTCGTCGGCGGCGGCCTGGCGGGCCGCGGCCGCGACGGCGGCATCACCCGCCTCGGCGTGCCCCATGCGGATATTCTCGGCGATCGAATCGGAGAACACCACCGGGTCCTGCGGTACGGGCGCCAGGGCGGCCCGCAGGGCGGTGGGATCGAGCGTCTCGACCGGCACACCATCAAGCAGCACGCGGCCGTCCTGCGGGTCGTAGAAGCGCATCAGAAGCTGGAACAGCGTCGTCTTGCCGGCGCCCGATGGACCGACGACCGCCACCGTTTCGCCCGGCCGCACCGTGAAGCTGAGTCCGTCCAGCACGATGGCCTCGGGCCGCCCCGGATAGCTGAAGCGCACCGCCTCAAACCGCACTTCGCCCCTGAGCGGCTGCGGCAGGGTGGCGGGCACGGCCGGCGCCGCGATGCGGGGCACGATGGCCAAAAGTTCGCCGATGCGGCCCGCCGCGCCACCGGCGGCCGACAACTCGCTGCCGACCTCGCTCAGCTGGCCGAGCGCGGTGGCGCCCAGCACGGCGTAAAGCACGAATTGCGACAGGAGGCCGCCCGTGATGCGCCCAGCCATCACATCATGCGCCCCGAGCCACAACACCCAGACCACGCTGGCGAAGGCCAGGAAGATGGCGGCGGCCGTCAGCACGGCGCGCGACCCGATGGCCGACGCCATGGCCTCGTAGGCCGCCGACACGGCCTCGGCATAGCGGGCCCGCGTCAGGGGCTCGGCCCCGAAGGACTGTACCGTGCGCACGGCGCCCAGATGCTCGGCCGCAAAGGCCGTGGCGTCGGCCAGGCGGTCCTGGGCGGCGCGCGAGCGACGGCCGACGGCGCGCCCCGACACCACCAGGGGCAACACGATCACCGGGATCGCCACCACGACCAGCACCGACAGTTTCGGGCTCGACACCACCATCATCACGATGGCGCCGCCAAACAGGAAGACGTTGCGCAGCGCCACCGAGGCCGAGGAGCCAAAGCTCGCCTTCAACTGCGTGGTGTCGGCCGTCAAGCGCGACACGAGCTCGCCCGTCCGGGCGCCGTCGAAGAAGCTCGCGTCGAGGCCGCTCAGATGGGCGAAAAGATCGCGACGCAGGTCGGCCACCACGCGCTCGCCGAGCGTCATCACGAAAAAGTAGCGGGCCCCGGAGGCCAGGGCCAGAACCGCCACGATGCCGAGCAACGCCCCGAAATAAGCGTTGATGAGGCCCGCCTTGTCGGGATGGAAGCCGAAGTCGATCATGCGGCGCACGGCTTCGGGTATGCTCAAGGTCGCCACCGAGGCGACCGCCAGCGACAGGAGGGCCGCCGCGATGCGTCCGCGATAGCGCAGCCCGTAGGACAGCAGCGGCTTCAGGGCGGCCAGTCCCTCACCCGATCGTCGGCCTTTGGTGGATGAGCGTCGCAACGGTGATCCGAGCAGCAAGCACCGGACATCATGCCGGCGTGGGTGGGCTAGGCGCGAATTAGAGCCTTTCCAAGTCGCACGGGCAATATTGTGCGAGGTTCGCACATGCGCTATAGCGGCGCGACTTTTCCCACAGCGCGGATTGGTTCGGATGGGTCGCATGGCCCTTTGGCGCGCGACATCGAGGTGGACCCATGAAGGACGCAACGCACCCCAACTACCACATGATCAAGGTGGTCATGACCAACGGCACCGAGTTCATGACGCGCTCGACCTATGGCAAGGACGGGGACACGATGAACCTCGACATCGACCCCACCACCCATCCGGCCTGGACCGGCGGGTCGCACCAGATGATGGATCGCGGCGGCCGCCTGTCGCGCTTCAACTCGCGCTTCTCGGGCCTGAGCTTCGGCAAGAAGTAAGCCGAACCGGTTTCATCGAAAGTTTTGAGGGCGCCGTCTCGGGACGGCGCCCTTTTTCGTTCCTCGCCTGTCGGCCTTACCGGCCCGCCGCCGGGAGGCGGCGAAGCCCCCGAAGCGATCCATCCGGCGTCGGGACGGGTCGCTCCGCGATGTTGGCCAAGGCCGGGCCGAGGATCAGCCCGCCGCCTTCAGCAGGTCCGCCAGCGTCTTCTTGGCGCCCTCGGCCTGGATCTGCGACCGGTAGCGCGCATAATCGGCCACGAAGCGCGGCGACGCCTCGACGCCCCAGCCCTTGAAGGCGCTGAGGCCGATGCCTTTGGCGGGATCGGCATCCTTGACCAGCGCGAAATCGGCGTCCGTCACGTTGGGCTCGACCACCGGAAAGGATTGGCCGTTCTCATCCACGCCCTTCAGATATTCCGTGAAGGCGGCCAGCAGGAAGGCAATGCGGCGGTGGTCCTTGCCGGCCTTGACCAGAGCCTTGGCCGTGTCCTGCACGAAGACCGGCAGCTTGGAGGCGCCATCGCCGGCGATGCGCAGCAGCTGGTCGCCGATGGCCGGGTTGCGGTAGCGCTTCAGCAGCATGGCGCCATACTGGTCGGTCGACATGCCGGGAGGAGCGTCGAGCAGCGGCCCGGCATCGATCTGCAGGAAGCCGTCCAACAGCGCGCTGACGTTCGGGTCCCCCATGGCGAGATGCACGATGCGGTGCCCCATCATGATGCCCGGGAAGGCCAGCATGGAATGCGACGCATTCAGCATGCGCAGCTTCACCTGCTCATAAGGGTCGACATCGCCGGTGAACTGGGCGCCCACCTTTTCCCAGGCCGGGCGGCCAGCGCAGAAGGTGTCCTCGATCACCCATTGGATGAAGTCCTCGGCGAACACCGGGGCCTTGTCGTCGAGATCGTTGTCCCGGTTGAGGCGCGCCGCGTCGGCCGGCGTGGTGGCGGGCGTGATGCGGTCGACCATCGAGGACGGGAAGGCGACATGCGCCTCGATCCAGTCGGCCAGCGCCGCGTCCTTGGCGCGCGCAAAGGCCAGGAGCGCCGTCTTCATCACATGGCCGTTGTGGCGCAGGTTGTCGCAGGACATCACCGTGAAGGGGCCGACGCCGCCGTCGCGCCGCCGCCGCAGCGCCTCGGTGATGAAGCCGAACGAGGTTTTCGGGGTGCCGCTCGTCAGGTCGTGCGCGACGTTGGGCTCCTCGAGCTTGAAGCGCCCGGTCTCGTCCGTGTTGTAGCCGCCCTCGGTCACCGTCAGGGTGACGATCTTGACGGCCGGGTCGGCCATGTGGCGCAGCACCGCCTCGGGGTCGTCGGGCGCATGCAGGTAGCCCACGATGGAGCCGATCACGCTGGTGGTCGGGGCCCCCTCGGGCGGGTAGATGGTCAGCGAATAAAGCCCTTCCTGGCTTTGCAGCGCACGCGCCTTCTGGCGCTCGCTTTCCACATCCATCAGGCCGACGCCGAGGATGCCCCAGCCGTCCTGGCCCGGCAGCGCCAAACACTGATCGACGTAGACGGCCTGGTGGGCGCGGTGGAAGTTGCCGACGCTCAGATGCACGATGCCGGCCGTGACCGCATTGCGGTCGTAGGACTTCGGCGGCACAAGCGCCTTGGCGGTTGCGGGGGATACGTCACTCATCATCGGCCTCCCTGATGTTTTGCGGCGATCTTAGCCGAAGCCCGATCCCGAACCATTCAAAACTTCACGCCTTGAGCAAATCTGCGGCTTGGGCGGCAGCCCTCACGATCCACCGTTGCCCGGCTCGGCCGGCAGGCAGGTGCGGCGGCCCGAATCGATGCAGTTCTGCAGCCGGTTGTGGGCCACGATGGCCTGCGACACCCAAAGCAGCAGCGCCGCCACCACCACGATGACGATGAGGGCCGCCCATGTGGCGCGGCCGTTACCGCTCGCAGCAGCAGGTTGGCCGGCTTCGCGCAACGGTGGATGGGGCGGCGGCTCGCCTTGACTCTTCATTCACAACTCGGAATCTATAAGAGAACAAATCAGGAACACGGAAGGCCGCCGCCATGTCTCTCGCCACCACGGATTTGAGCAGCCTGCGCGATGCGTGCAACCGCATCGAGGGTCTCGGCGCCACTTTCGACCCTGGACCCAACGGCCCGGCGGAGGCAAGGTCCCTGCGTCGCGTGCCGCTCGGGGCCGACCGGCTCGACGGGCTGCTGGGCGGCGGCCTGAAACCCGGCAGCCTGCACGAGGTGGTGGCCGAAAGCCCCCGCGACGAGGCGGCCGCCTCCGGCTTCGCGGCCTCGCTGGCCGGGCTCGTGGCACGCGGCCGGCCGCTGGTGTGGGTTCTCGACGACCGCGTGGCCTGGGAGGTCGGCACCCCCTACCGGCCCGGCCTCGCGGCGCATGGCATCGACCCCGACCGCCTGCTGCTGGTGAAGACCAAGGATGCGGCCACGACGCTCTGGGCCACCGAGGAAGCGCTGAAGGCCGGCGCCCCCGTGGTGTTGACGGAACTCTGGCGCGCCTCGACCTACGACCTCGCGGCGTCGCGCCGGTTGATGCTGGCGGCCCGCACCCGCGGCGCCACGAGCCTGGTGGTGCCGGTCGGGCTCAGCCGGCCCGATCAATTGTCGAGCGGGGCCGAAACCCGCTTCGCGGTCGCGGCGGCGCCGAGCCTGCATGTGGCGGCCGCGGCGCCCTTCCTGCCGATCCCCGGGCCGTCCGGCTTCGCGGTGCGGCTCGTCAAGCGCAGGGGCGGCCCCGACGCGGCTGTGGGCGGCTATGACCGCGCCCAGGTGCATCAGCTGGCCTGGGACCGGACGGGCCGGCGCTTCGGCAGCGCCGAAGCGCTGCGGGCACGGCCGTCTTTCGGGCCCGTGCCGTCGCGCCCTTATGCGCCGGCCCTGCAGGGTTCGGCCGCCTAAACCCTGCCGACCGCGAGGCCTTCAGGAGATGACGCCCCGGCGTCGCGTGTTCCCGTAGCTGGCTGCCCCATGTCCCGTTTCCTGTCCCTTTGGTTGCCGACGCTGCCGACCGACCGCATCCGGCGGCGCGAGGCCGTCGGCCCCGTGCCGCTCGTCACGGTCGCAGCCGTGAAGGG
>NZ_JARPVX010000105.1:0-10469 GCF_033947565.1 Lichenihabitans sp. Uapishka_5 | reverse complement strand
TCGGCAGCGTCAGATGTGTATAAGAGACAGGGATGCCGTGACTGCGGCTGACGTCGAGCACGCTCTGGCCGAGCCAACCCGACGCGGCGCGCCCGTCCTCGAACCGCACCGGCACGCGCCGGGCGCAGCGGCGCAGCACGCGCGCGGCGAGCATCGTGACCGCTGCCAGGACGGCCGCGCCGTAGCCGATGAGGATCAAATTCTCGACGCCGTCGAGCCAGGCCCGATGCGCCTGCAGCACCGCGAGGCTCGCGGCGAAGCGCGCCTGCCATTCCGGATCGGCAGGCAGGCGGCTCAGCACCTCTTCTCCGGCCGCGGCGAAGCCGAGCAGGGCCGTGATCGGCACGGCGAACAGCAAGGGGATGACGAGCGGCGCGAGGCGCGGCCAGCCGCGCTTCAGCACCAGCACCGAGGTGAGCCCGATGGCGCCATGCGCCCATATGACGAGGATCACCAGCAACTGCTGCAGAGCGAGGCGCGGCGCGGCGATCCAGTAGGCTGCCAGGACGAAGCGGTAGTCGCCCGCGAAGGCCCGGTCGACGTCGCTCAGGACCTGCAGCGACACCACATGGGCGAGCAGCAACGGCGGTGTCGCGAGGCCGAGCGCGAGCTGCACCCCGTCTGTCCGGCTCATGGCGAGGGAGCGCCGCGTCGCCAGCGAGGCGAGCCCGAGCGCCGTATGGGCGAGCGCCGCCGCGAGCAGCAGCGCCTGGCCCAACCCCGTCTGCCACGGTGCGAGCAGCAGCCGGCGGCCCTGCTCGACGACCGCGATGGAAGCGAGGCCGAGCGACAGGTTCAAAAGGTGGCCGGCCACGAAGGCGAACAGCACGAGGCCCGACACGAGCCGGACGCGTCGCGGCCAGGGATGGGAGAACATCAGCCGAAACTGCCACCTGTTGGGGCCGATCGCAACGGCCCCGACGGCCCGGTGACAACGCGAGCCATCATGAGGCGCGAAACGTTTCCTCCTCGCGGTCGATGAAAGGTTGGAACAGCGCCGCGGGCCAGTTGGGATCGACCGTGGAGGTGCGCTCGAGGCATTTCCAGACGCCACTGCGCTTTTGGAAGCGGTCGCCGTAGCGGCCGGTCGACACCACGCCCTCCCGCTCCGACCGCCAGTTGACGATCCAGCGCCACTCGGCCCGGGCCTCGTGGCCGGCGCCCGTGATCGCGACCGGGCCAAGGTCGTGCCACCACTTCTCCAGCGGAAAGACGCTGTGGGCGTAGTCGTAGAGCTGCTTGAGACCGCTTTGGCCCTCGAAGGTCACATGGCGGAGGTCGTGCACCGTGAAGGTCGCCTCGGGCCAGTAGAGGTCCACGTAGGCCATCGCGGAGGCCAGGCTCGCATCGGCATCGATGGCCCGCTGGTGGGCGTGCAACTGCTCGAAGATGGCGAAGCGGTCGGTGACGCCGAGGCTGCCCGCGTCTGACATGATCGGTTCCATCCGGCTCAGCCTTCGCCCTGCACGGGATCGGTGTTGAAGATGTAGAGGCTGATCTTCCAGGCGCCGCGGATCTTGTGCAGCACGAAAACCTCGCGGTTGAGGTCGACCACCTTCTTGCCGCCCTCGAGCACGGTCGCGCCCTCGTGGTGGAAGGTGCGGATGACGGCGGTATCGCCGGTCACGTCGATGCCGGCATAGCCGAAGGCGGTGCTGAAGTTGGCGACCTTGAACAAGGCCCCATAGGCGGCCCGCTTCTCGTCGGGCGTCGCAAAGGTCGGCTTATCGTTCCACTCGGCGACGCCGTCGGGCGCGTAGAGCGCCAGGATCCCGGCCGTGTCGCCGGCATTGAGGAGCTGCTCGTAGCGATGCACGACGTTGTAGGCGCCGCGCTGCTCTGCCGCCAGCCCGGGGTCGGACGAGAACGGGACCGCCGAGGCCGGCGCGTCCGAGCCCGCCGCCCGCCCCGGGAGCGAGGAGCCCGCAAGGGCGCAGAACAGAGCGGCCCCGGCCAGCGATACGCGCAACAGCATACGTCCTCGTCGCATCAAAATCATTCCCTGTTGTCTGGATGTCTTCGCACCGGGCGCATCCGCCCGACGCGACACGGGATGCGCCATGCGCCTGCGCGATCCTAATGTGGCGGACGGCGTCGGCCCGGAGAAGGGTGCGGACTGGAACGATTCATCCAAGATCTGGAACTATCGCCGGCAGGTCCGAACCGACAGGCCTTCAATGTGTGCGCGAATAGCGACGCGTCGCTCTCGCCGGCTTGGCGCGGGAGCTTCGCTTCAGTCACCTGGATCCGGAGAACCACCCGGTGCGGTGGCGTCGACGTGCTGGATCAGCCAGGGCAGTTCGGCTCTCAGGTGATCCGAGAAGGCCGCGGCCAGCCGCGACGACTGCGCCTTCGGTGGCGTCAGCACGCTGATGCTCGACACGGGCAGGCTCCAGGCGGTCAGGAGCACGACCAGCCGTCCGGCCGCCAGCGCCGGGGCGAGGACGTAGGTCGGCAGGGCCACGATCCCGCCGCCCGCGATGGCGGAGGATCGCAGGCTCGCCATGTCGTCGGACCACACCCGCGGCTTGAAGGAGACCTGCGCCACCACGTCGCCGGACCGCAGCGTCCATTGCGGCGGATCCGCGGAGGTCGCGAAATGCAGGAGCGCGCTCTTCGCCAGCTCGTCCGGCGTGGCTGGCGCGCCGTGGGTCCTGATCCAATCCGGGGATGCGGCGATCGACCAGGGCGTCCGGGCCACCACGCGTTGGATCAGCGTCGAGTCCTTCAGGGGCGCGACATGGCCACGGATGGCCATGTCGTAGCCTTCGCCCACGAGGTCGACGAGCCGGTTGCTGGCCTCGACGCGCATATGGATTTCGGGGTGCCGGTCGAGGAAGCACGGGACCAGCGGTGACAGCGCGAACTGCGCGAGCGCGTTCGAGCAGGACACGCGCAGGGTGCCGGCGAGGCTATCGCCGTGATCGAGGAGCGCCTGCTCGATCGTCCTGGCGAGGCCCTCGATGGCGCGCGCGTGGGGAAGCAGCAACGCACCGGCCTCGGTGAGGGAGAAGCTCCGGGACGTGCGCCGGAGCAGTCCCGTCCCGATCGCCTTCTCGAGGGCCGTGATGCGCTGGCTGATGGTCGATTTCGGGATGCCGTTGATCCGCGACGCGGCGGTGTAGCTCCCGTGTTCGATCACCTGCATGAGCAGGCGCAGGTCGTTGAGGTCCAGCGATCTCACGCCGGCGCCGCTTCAGGATGCGGACGTTCGCGCATTGGCGACGCGGCTCTAGAGCGTGATCTCGGCGCCCGCCGGATCGCTCCGGATGGTCCAAGCCCCGGCGCTGCGGAACGACTCCGTGGTCGCCAGCGTGTCCTCCATGAACTGCATGTGCCGGCACAATCCGTCCACCACTTCGACGTAGACCGCGAACGGGGAGGTCACCTGCTTGCCGAGTACGACCGAGCGATAGGTCATGCGACCGAACAAGGCGGCGTAGCGGTCGTCGCCGAACAGCGCGATCTCCTCGAAGGCCTCCTTGGCCCAGTAGCGGCCCACGTCGACGAAGGTCTGCACGACGGCGGCAGGGCCGATGGCGGTGCCGGCCCAGGGCATGACGCGCTTGAGCGCGGGGTTGGAGAAGTTGAGCGACACGTAGGTCGCGTCCGGCGCCATCAGGGCGCTGACGCTCTCGAGGTTCGTCGGGTCGGCCAGGATGGCGCGGAGGACGTCTTTGGGGGTCTGCTGCGGCATCGGCAGGTCTCGTTCTGCAGGACTCGTAACGGCTGCCGGTCGCGTCGGCCGGCTCTGGCCTCCGGCTTACCTGCTCGGTCGCCGGCCGATTAGCCGGCCGCCCCGGGAAAGACTTTCCCATTCCTGGAAACGCGCTCAGGTCGCGAGCTCGGGGAAGAGCTCGCCGATCATCCGCGACGCGAACTCCTTGAAGAGGCGCACGGCACGGGACTGGTAGCGCGTCGCCGGATGCAGGATGACGAGGTCGAACACGGGCAGGTGCCAGTCCGGCATCACCTCCACGAGCCGGCCTGCCCGCATCAACTCGGGCTGCACGATCGGCGGCAGGTCGCCGATACCGCCGCCGGCCAGCAGGCCCGCCGTCACGCCGACGTAGTCGTTAATGCCGAGTTGCGGAACGAAAACCAGCCGCTCGGTGTTCCGCCCGTCCGCGTGGCTGAACTCCCACGCGTATTCGCGCCTGAAATGCGAGAAGGCGAGGATGGGGTGTTGCAGGAGGTCCTTCGGGTGCCGCGGCGCCTCCGCGCGGCTGAGGTAAGCGGGGCTTGCGACCAGACGATGGCGGAAGGCGAGCAGCCGGCGCACTACGAGGCTCGTGTCCTCGACCGGCCCGACATGGATCTCGAGGTCGATGCGATCCGCAATGAATTCGACGACCTGTTCGGTGATCACGGCCTCGAACCGGACGGCGCCATGCACCTGCCGAAACGCGGCGATGATCGGGGCCACCACCGAGTCGGAGATGCTCGGCGGCGCCGCGAGCCGCACGAGACCCCTGACCGCGGCGCGCTGGTTGGCGACGACGTGCTCGACGCCGTCGTTGGCTTCCGCGGCCCGGCGCGCGTAATCCAGCACCTCGTGGCCGACCGCTGTGAGGCGCAGGGTGCGGGTCGAGCGCTCCAGCAGCTGCACGGCGAGTTGCTTCTCGAGATCCGCGATGCGCCGGCTCACGGTCGAGACGGGCATCTCGAGCCGACGGGCGGCCTCGGTGAAGCTTAAGGCCTCGGCGACCTTGGCGAAGACGATCAGAGAATTGAGGTCAGCCATCTCGGTCCGCCGCCGTGCGCCGCGAGAGGCGAGCCATGGGGAGCAACGCTCCCTGATCGGCGCCGTTCGCCCGGCGACGTTCCAGAATCCGGATGCTGCGTTCTCGGTTCATAGCTGTTTGCCGTCCTCCTCCGGCCATAAGACCTGCAATGACCGGCACCGGAGTGGCAAGCCCGGGAGCGAAGGAGTGCCGATGCAGGCGAACGGGACCGACGAGGCCGCGATCCGCGAGATGCTGGCCAGGTACAATGTGGCGCTGAACGGCGGCCGTACCGCGGAGGTGCTGCCGCTTTATGCGCCCGACTGCGTGTTCATGGCGCCTCACGCGGTGTCGAACGTCGGGGTCGAGGCGGTGCGCGCGGCCTATGACGCCGTGTTCCGTGAGCTCGCGTTCGACGTCGCGTTCACGGTGGTGGAAGTCGTGCAGCTGGCGCTGGACTGGGCCTTCGTCCGCACCAACTCGGCCGGCACCACCAGGCATGCCCCGACGGGCCGGACGACGACGGAAGCGAACCAGGAGCTCTTCCTCCTGAAGAAGGGCGACGGCGCCCGGTGGCGGATCGCGCGCTACAGCTTCTCGCCCACGAACCCACCCGGCGACGCCTGAAACAAGGCGAGACGCTGAAGGAGGTGGTAGAGATGGCCGGCACGATGAAGGCTGCGGTGATCCACGAGCCGGGCGGCCCGGAGGTCCTCAGGCTCGAGGAGCGCCCGATTCCGGCCGCGCGCCCCGGGCAAGTGCTGATCCGGGTCGAGGCCTTCGGTCTCAACCGGTCGGAGATGTTCACGCGCCAGGGCCTGTCCCCAAACGTCAGGTTCCCCCGCGTGCTCGGCATCGAGGCGGTCGGCACGGTCGCCGATGCGCCCGGCGGCGAGTTCCGGCCCGGCGACGTCGTCGCGACCGTGATGGGCGGGCTCGGGCGCGACTTCGACGGCGGCTACGCCGAATACACGCTCGTGCCGGCCGCGCAGCTGCGAACCTTCCTGACCGACCTTCCGTGGGACCGGCTCGGCGCCTTGCCCGAGATGCTGCAGACCGCCTGGGGGTCGCTGTTCCGGGCGCTCCGGCTGCAACCGGGCGAGCGGCTCCTCGTTCGCGGCGGCACCACCTCGGTCGGCATGGCGGCGGCCGCAATCGCCAAGCGCCACGGCGCGACCGTGGGGTCGACGACTCGGAGGGCCGATCGCGAAGCCCTGCTGCGGGCCTGCGGCGCGGACGCCGTCTTCATCGACACCGGAGCCATCGCCAACGACGTGAGGAGTTGCTGGGACGGGGGCGCCGACAAGGTGCTCGAGCTCGTCGGCACCACCACGCTGGGCGATTCCCTCCGCTGCGCCCGCGAGCCCGGGACCGTCTGCCTGACCGGCATGGTGGGCAACCAGTGGTCGCTTTCCGACTTCAACCCGATGGAGGTGATCCCCACCGGGGTCGGCCTCACGGTCTACGACGGTGGCGTGACCGACTTCATGGCCATGCCGTTGCAGGCGCTGGTCGACGACGTCGCGGCGGGCCGGCTCCACGTGCCTGCCGGCCGGGTGTTCCGCCTCGACGCCATCGTGGAGGCGCACCGGACCATGGAGGCCAACACCGCGGGCGGCAAGATCGTGGTCGTGACGCGCTGAACCGATCAAGGGCGCATCCGGTGCGCCCCGCCTGTGCAGGTGCCGCTGCCGGTACCGAATCGAACCTCCAACCAAGCAGGATCAACGACATGTTCGATGAACTGGTGTCTACCGGTCGCGTGAGAGGCGGCGTGCTGCGGGTGGCCTCCGCCTCCGCGGCCGGCCTCTGCCTCCTAATTGGATCGCTCGCGGGCGGCCCCGCATCCGCCCAGACCTCCACGCCGGTGGCGCATGCGAGCCCGCTGCCCGCGAACTGGCGTGACCTCAAGGAGGGCGTGGGCGGGTACCCCGCGGGCCCGATGCTGGAGATCGCCCTGCGCCGGACCCACGCGGACAAGCTCGAGATGTTCAAGTGGCGCTCCGAATTCATCGCCATGCTGAGCGTCCAGCCGGGCCCCCAGGTCGAGCGGGAGTGGCATTCGACCTGGGGGCTGCCCGCGAACACGGGCGCGGGGACCTGGACCGGCATGACCTGGTGGGAGAACCAGCAGAGATGGCAGGACATGGCCAACATGCTGTTTCCGACGCCGGTCGCCGACAAGTGGATGCGGACGCTCGACATGACGCTAATCTTCGTCAAGCCGCTCGACAGCGGTTTCGACCTGCGCACGCTCGCGCAATCCGACGGGCAGGTGCTCGAGATGGGCCTGCTCGCCTTCCCAGCCTCGGGCGCCGAGGCTGCCGCGGGGAGCGAGCCCGCCGCGGCGCGCACCTACCTCGACGAGCTGAAGAAGAGCGGTGCCGAGCCCTACCGTTTCGCCATCTACCCGAACCCGACCGGGTTCATCGGTCCCTACACCGTAGCCTACAAGGAGAACGGCCCGCCCGACGCGACCGGCGAAAGGTGGTTCGTCTACATGGCGACCTACCGGTCGGAGGAGGCGCGGACGCACGTACAATCGGGCGACGCCGTCCACCGCGCGTTCGCCGCGCTCACGGACGCTACCGTGAAGAGCCATTCGGACATCCAGGTCATGACGCGCACCACCTCGCAGGTGTGCATCAAGAAGGCGACCGGGACATGCTCGCTCGATCCGGACGATTGCCACGTTGGCGTCATGGGGAGCGGCGATACCTGGGCCGCCAGTTGCGGGGAGCGGCCCCAGCCCTGCATCACTGATTACAACGTCTGCTCGGAGCTTTCCGCCAGGACATGCGGCGCGGTGGGCGGCCGATTGGCCGACGCTTGCCCCGCGACGGCTCAACCCTGACCGAAAAAGGAGCGACAGCGTTCCTGGCCCATGCCGCATGAGACTTGCTCGCCGTGATCAGCCGATCGCGAAGTCAACGTATGGAGACGGTCCTCGGCATGGGCGCCCGTCATTCACGAGCGACAAAGATCACCAAGTTTGGCATTGGCGGTGCGATCCCTGAGCACACCATGTTCGAGCAGACGCAGGCCGACGCAATCCGTTGCGACGCACGGCAGGGCCGGCTTCGACGTCCGTAGCCTCTCCTCACAGCCCGATCCACGCAGGATGCGAAGGATCCTCGAATATGGGGAACGACCATCGAGACGTTTCCGGCCGCCGATGTCGGCCTTCTATCGCCGCACGCTCCGAAGCGGACGGTCGCTTCACGGCCATGCCCATCGGTTCGTGACTGATCGCTTGTTCCTTCTACGGCCGCTTTCGACCGCGGGAGAACGGCAATGGGACACTCAGAATTCGACCCTGGCGTGAAAGGGCGACGACCATGGAACGCGGGCCGGAAGCTCGGCGCTAAGCGGGCGCTCAAGCCGCAGCAGGTCTGGGCCGTTCGCTTCTGGCTTGATCGCGAGGGTAGGCTTCGCGACCGGGCCATGTTCGATCTCGCGATCGACAGCAAGCTGCGCGGCTGCGACGTCCTGAAGATCAAGATCGGCGACATCGTGATCGGTGGTCGCATCCGAAATCGCGCGATCGTTGTTCAGCAGAAGACAGGCCGTCCCGTTCAGTTCGAGCTGCTCGATCCGGCGCGGGCCAGCATCTTGGCTTGGCTAGAACGCCGGGGTGGAACGCTCGATGACTTCGTCTTCCCGAGCCGGATCGACCATTCCACGCACATGGGCACGCGCCAGTATGCGAGGCTCGTCGACGAGTGGGTCACCGGCATCGGGCTCCGACCTGAGGACTACGTCACCCACTCGCTCCGGCGCACCAAGGCGTCGATCATCTATAAACAGGCAGGCAATTTGCGAGCGGTGCAGATTCTGCTCGGCCATACAAAGATCGGGGCACTGTGCGAGGTGCCGTCGCGGAGTTGGTTGGAATTGCAGGTGGCGTAGTCTCCGGGGTGCTGAACCCTGACATCGCCGGCGTTGGAGCGCCGGCGTGAAGATGGAGACCACGCCTTGGCCAGATCTACCACATCGACGCCCGCTGAGGGCGCGTTCCCTTTCGACGGCTGATTCGATCCGATCGAAGCCGGCCTGCGCACCAGGGTGCGGAGCTTCATTGAGACCCTGCTGGAGGAGGAACTCACCGCGGCGCTCTCGCGACCGCGGTACGGCCGGCAGGTCGACGATCCCGCCGGCGGGGACCATGGCTCCCGCGTTCCAGGTCACCGGCATGGGCACCGCACACGGCAGCTGACCGGCAGCTTCGGCCCGACCGCGATCGCGGTGCCTCGCGCGCGCCTTGTCTCGCCGGACGGGACGACGCGCGAGTGGAAGAGCGCGGCCCTGCGCAGCTATCAGCGCCGCACGCAGGCCGCCGATGCGCTGATCGCCTCCGCGTATCTCGCCGGCACCAATACACGGCGCGTACGCCGCGCGCTCGCCGCGGTGTTCACGGACGGGGTCGGCAAGGATGTCGTGAGCCGCGTATGGCGCAAGGTGAAGACGGATTGGGAGGCTTGGAACCGCCGCGACCTCGCGGCCGAGCCGATCGTGCGGCTGATCCTCGACGGCACGGTGGTCCGCGTGCGGCTCGACCGCAAGGCGACGGCGATCTCGCTGCTGGTGGTGATCGGCGTGCGCGAGGATGGCCAGAAGGTGCTGCTCGCCGTCAAGAACATGGGAGGCGAGACCGCGGAAGCCTGGCGCGTCGTGCTCGACGACCCAATCGGCCGCGGCCTGCGCCGGCCGGACTTCCTCATCGTCGATGGAGGGGCGGGCCTTGATAAGGCGCTCGCCGCCCTCTGGACCGACGTGCCGACCCAGCGCTGCACGGTCCACAAGCACAGGAACCTCCTGGCGCACGCCCCAGACAAGCTGCGCGACGAGGTCACGGCCGATTATCGCGACATGATCTATGCCGAGACCGCGGTCGAGATCATGGCGCGCCGCAAGGCCTTCCTCCGCAAGTGGCGGCTGCGTCACCGGCCCGTCGCCGACAGACTGGAGGAGGCCGGCGACCGGCTGTTCACCTTTACGCGCCTGCCGCCGAGCCAGTGGAAAAGCGCCAGGACCAGCAACGCTATCGAGCGGCTCCACGAGGAGATCAAGCGACGCATCAAGACCCAGACCGTCCTGCCCTCGTCCGAAACCGCCGCGATGCTGTTTTGGGCTCTTTTAGCCTCAGGTCAGATCCTGATGCGCAAGGTCGACGGCTGGACCTCGCTCGCCACCCCAATCGCCGATCACCAGCCGGTTGCGCTCGCCGCCTGACCCGCTACCATCATAATGCCCCGGCCTGCGTCACCCAATTCCAACACGCTTCGCGACAGCACCCTGTGCGATACCTTGGCGTGGATGTCGAAGACGCGTTGACCCTTTCCGAGCGAACTGAAATCTGAGCCGAACGCAGCCTCGGTATCACTTCTCGAGGCTGCGCTTTTGCGCCCTTGCAGGCGGTTCAATCGACTTTTGCAACTGCTCCGAAGCGATCGTTCGCGAAAAAGCCAGAGGCGGCCGAGTTGGATGGTCTGCAGAAGTTGGCGTGGCTGCTGAAGACGCCATTCATGCTTCGCATGCAGGCTGGTCTTGGCCGCCAATGAGACAAGTCTACTGATATCAGGCGGACGCCCCTGATTTCCCTGTGCTCAAGTGCGGTCTGGGTCCCGATCGGAGCGCGTCGGAGCTTCCCGCTGCCAGCACTTATCTTCAGGCAGCCTACGGCTACTGCCGAGCTATGTGGGAAACTGGGTGACGACGGTGGTTTGAAGGCGGCGTATCGAGGCG
>NZ_JARPVX010000104.1:0-11423 GCF_033947565.1 Lichenihabitans sp. Uapishka_5 | reverse complement strand
GAAGCACCGTTCCAGGACGCGCAGCGCGCGCTGCGCGTCCTGGAACGGTGCTTCGGACGGCCAGCCGTCGGCCGGCAAACGGTAGATCAGTTCGGCCGCCAAAATGCCGAGCCCGGCCAGCCAGCGGCAGGCGGGTGCGCTTTCATGGCCGGATTCGAGATGGGCGTAACCGCCGCCCGCCATCACCAGGATCGCGGTGCCGTTCCGCCGGTCGGGGTGGTGCAGGTTGAGGCGCGGCTGCGTGATGCCGGTCAGCGATCCCTTGGGCGAGGTGGCTTCAATCACGGTCGGGGCGGGGCCGCCGGGCGGCGTGCCGGGCCACAGCATCATCGCCTCGGGGGGCGGGGCGGCGCCGGCCGCACGGGGCCACAAAGCTCCGGCACCAAGCCCCAGGGCGGCGGCGATGAGGTGGCGGCGGCCGATGGGGGTGCGATCGGTCATGGCGGGTCCCGGGGTCCTGGCCGTAAGCCCGCGCGAAATGGCGCGCCATCCGCGCATCGTCCAGTCGCAGGACGCGGTTTCGCCCGCCGCGGCACCGGTGTAGGGTCGGGTGGTAATCCGGACCTCGCCCATGAACGCGCCGCTTCGCCCGCAGATCCGCGCCTCGGCCTGCCCGCACGACTGCCCGTCCTGTTGTGCCTTGGAAATCGAGGTGGAGGACGGCCGCATCGGCCGCGTCCGGGGCGCCGCCGCCAACAGCTACACGGCCGGGGTGATCTGCGCCAAGGTGGCCCGCTATGCCGAGCGCGTCCACAACCCGGACCGGCTGACCGTGCCGCTGCGCCGTGTCGGCCCGAAGGGGTCGGGCCGTTTCGCGCCGGTCTCGTGGGACGAGGCGCTCGACGAAACGGCGTCGCGCTTTCTCGAGGCCGAGCGCCGTTATGGCCCGGAAACGGTGTGGCCTTATTTCTACGCCGGCACCATGGGCCTCGTTATGCGCGACGGCATCAATCGGCTGCGCCATGCGAAGGGCTATTCGGACCAATATTCCACCATCTGCACGGCCTTGTCCTGGGCCGGCTGGATGGCGGGCCACGGCCGGCTGACCGGCACCGACCCGCGCGAGATCCCCGAAACCGACTGCGTGGTGCTTTGGGGCACCAACGCGGTGGTGACCCAGGTCAACGTGATGGCCCACGCCGTGAAGGCCCGGAAGGGACGCGGCGCCCCCATCGTGGCGGTGGACGTTTACGACAACCCCACCATGCAGCAGGCCGACGTCAAGCTGTTGGTGCGCCCCGGCACCGATGGCGCGCTCGCCTGCGGGGTGATGCACGCGCTGTTTCGCGACGGCCACGCCGACCGCGCCTATATGGCCCGCTACGCCGACGATCCCGCAGGCCTTGAGGCGCATCTCGCTACCCGGACGCCCGCCTGGGCCTCGAGTATCTGCGGCGTGCCGGAAGCCGAGATCGAGGCTTTCGCGGCCTTGCTGGGGGCGCGGCCCCGGGCTTTCTTCCGGGTCGGCTACGGCTTCGCCCGGCAGCGCAACGGTGCGGCCGCCATGCATGCGGTGTCGTCGATCCCGGTGGTGCTCGGCTCCTGGCAACACCGCGGCGGCGGCGCGCTGCATTCCAATTCCGGCATGTTCAAATGGGACAAGACGCTGATCGAGGGGCTCGACCGGCGCGACCCGGGCGTGCGCCGGCTCGACCAGTCGCGCATCGGCGCCGTGCTGAACGGCGACCCCGCCGCCCTCGCGGGCGGCCCGCCCGTCACCGCGCTGTTCATCCAGAACACCAACCCGGTGACGGTGGCGCCCGACCAGTCGGCCGTGCGGCGCGGCTTCCTGCGCGACGACCTGTTCACCGTGGTGCACGAGCAGGTGATGACCGACACGGCCCGGCTGGCCGACCTGGTGCTGCCCGCCACCATGTTCGTCGAGCACGACGACCTCTACCAGGGCGGTGGCCACCAGCACATCCTGCTGGGCCCCAAGCTGATCGAGCCGCCGGGCGAATGCCGCTCGAACCATGCCGTGATCTCGGCCCTGGCGGCACGGCTCGGCGCCGACCATCGAGGGTTCGGCATGACGGCGCGCGCCTTGATCGACGAAACCCTGCAGGCTTCGGGTCGCGGCACGCTGGCCGACCTCGAACGCGACCGCTGGATCGATTGCCAGCAGCCCTTCACGCAGGCGCATTTCCTCGATGGCTTCGGCCATGCCGACGGCCGCTTCCATTTCCGCGCCGACTGGTCGGCCTCGAGCGGCATGCCGTCGGGGCCGGTGGCCGACATGCCGGTGTTCCCCGACCATTGGGCCGTGACGGAGGCGGCCGACGCCGCTCACCCGTTCCGCCTCGCCACGAGCCCGGCCCGCAACTTCCTCAATTCGTCCTTTACCGAAACGCCTTCGTCGCTCGGCAAGGAAGACCGGCCAAGCGTGCTGATCCACCCGGAGGACGCGGCGGCGGCCACGATCGCCGAGGGCGACGTGGTGACGCTCGCCAACCCGCGTGGGTCGGTGCGCCTGCATGCCAAGCTGTTCGCAGGGCTGCGGCGCGGCGTGCTGGTGGCGGAATCGATCTGGCCGAACGACCGCTACCTCGATGGCGCCGGCATCAACACCCTGACCGGGGCCGACGCGCCGGCGCCGGTCGGCGGGGCGGCGGTGCATGACATCAAGGTGGCGTTGCGGGTGGGTTGATCCGCCATTGGGACGTCGTCGTTCAGTGACGCATCGTCGAACACTTATCAACGGGCTGACTGCCGCCCCCATGTCCGATCGATGTTGATTCTATGGGACGAGCCGAAGCGACGTGCCAATCTCGACAAGCACGGACTGGATTTCGCCGCCTTCGAGGCGTCTTTTAATATGGAGGCTGCATTGGAGCGTCCGACGCGAGCCAGCGGCACGGGGCGAAGCCGAAGCACCCTCATCGGCTGGTGGAGCGGTTGCCTGGTTGTCGTTGTGGTGGCGTCGCGACTTGGCCGGGAAGCGATGTCTCTCGTCAGCATCCGGCCGGCGAACCAGAAGGAGCGCGATCTTTATGACGGCCATTAGTCATGCGCCCGGTTATGTTTCCAATCCTGATTACACGCAGGAGGACTGGGACGAAGTTTGCGACAGCCCTGAATTGACGGCCGACGACTTCGCTCGAATGCGACCTGCTTCCGAGGCGCTGCCCGAGCTTGTCAGGGCGATGCGACAAAGACGGGAAGCCCTGAGCCCGCTGGGTGCGGCGCCATTCACCCTTTACGTCGATGAGGACGTGCTTGAGGCCTACCGGGCAACCGGGCCCGGATGGCAGGGTCGCATGAGCGAAGCCTTGCGCAAGGCGGTCGGCCTTTAGGATCGCTGTCCCAAATCCGATCGGTATCGCGGGCTGACGTCCGTCGCGCCGATGCGCTAAGGGGACCGCGAAAGGTTCCGTCCCATGTCCCACAACAGCTTCGGCCATCTGTTCCGTGTCACCACCTTTGGCGAAAGCCATGGGCCGGCGCTCGGCTGCGTGGTGGACGGCTGCCCGCCCGGCCTGACCCTGACCGAGGCCGACATCCAGGTGTTCCTCGATCGCCGCCGCCCCGGCCAGTCGCGCTTCACCACGCAGCGGCAGGAGCCCGACCGGGTGCGCATCCTGTCGGGCGTCTTCGCGGACGGGGAGGGGGCGCCGCAACGCACCACCGGCACCCCCATCGCGTTGATGATCGACAATGTCGACCAGCGCTCGAAGGATTACGGCGACATCGCCACCAAATACCGGCCCGGCCACGCCGATTACACCTATGAAGCCAAATACGGCATCCGCGATTACCGTGGCGGCGGCCGCTCCTCGGCGCGCGAAACGGCGGCGCGCGTGGCGGCCGGGGCCGTGGCCCGGCTGGCGATCCCCAATGTCCAGGTGCGCGGCGCCCTGGTGCAGGTCGGCCCGCACCGTATCGACCGCGCCCGCTGGGATTGGGCGGAAGTCGAGCGCAATCCCTTCTTCTGCCCCGATCCGGTAGTTGCGGCGCTGTGGGCCGACTACCTCGACGGCATCCGCAAGCAGGGTTCTTCGGTGGGCGCGGTGATCGAACTCGTGGCCGAGGGCGTGCTGGCCGGCTGGGGCGCCCCGGTCTACGGCAAGCTCGACGCCGACCTCGCGGCCGCGCTGATGAGCATCAATGCCGTGAAGGGCGTCGAGATCGGCGACGGCTTCGCGGCGGCGGACCTGACCGGCGAGGCCAATGCCGACGAGATGCGGGGCGGCAACGAAGGCCCGCGCTTCCTGTCGAACCACGCCGGCGGCATCCTGGGCGGCATCACGACCGGCCAGCCGGTCGTGGCACGCTTTGCCGTCAAGCCGACCTCCTCGATCCTGACGCCGCGCCAGACCATTGACCGCGACGGCGCCGACACGGACCTGCTCACCAAGGGCCGGCACGACCCCTGCGTCGGCATCCGGGCGGTGCCGGTCGGCGAAGCCATGATGGCCTGCGTGCTGGCCGACCACTTCCTGCGCCATCGGGGGCAGACGGGGCGCTAGAGTCTGTCGGGGCCCAGTGGAACCACTTGGGCGCCTTCGCGGCGCCGAGTGGCTTCAACTTGGGCTTGGCGCGCCGAACCATCGGGCCAGGGCGCCGGCCGCCGCCTCGTGGTCCGCAGGCGCGGTGCCGGCCCAGGCCACGATGCCGTCCGGGCGCACCAGGGCCGCCTTCAGGCCGAGGGTGTTTTCGGCCTCGCAGGCCACACAATCGACCGTATCGGCCCAGCGTTGGGCCACGGCCCGGTAGGGTGCCGCGGCATCGAAGTCCAGGAACAGGCCGCGCCCTTGGGCAAGATGGTCTGCGACGGTGGCTCCGTCCGACAGGGCGAAGTCGGGCACGCCGCGGCCTGCCAGCGGATGGCCGGCACCGAGGTCGTAGCGCAGGGAGATCGCCCCGACGCGCTCGGCGAAATAGGTCGCGCCGTCCTGCGTGTCGATCAGGTCTCGCAGGATGGCTTCGAGCGCGCGGGAACTCCGGGCCGGCCGCATCAGCGCCACCTGGGCCCGCGACCAGTCGAGAACCGCGGCTCCGACCGGGTGCCGTTCGCGTTCGTAGCTGTCGAGCAGGTCGGCGGGCGCCTTGCCACGGATGGTGGCGGCGAGCTTCCAGCCGAGATTGAAGGCGTCGCCGAGACCGAGATTGAGGCCTTGCCCACCGAGCGGCGAATGGATGTGGGCGGCATCGCCGGCCAACAGCACCCGCCCGTTCCGGTAGCTGGTCGCCTGGCAGGCCCGATCGGTCCAGGTGGTGGCGAGCCGAAGCGCCTCGAGCGTGACGTCGGTGCCCGAAATGCGCCGCAACACCGCCTGCACGTGGTCGCGCGTCACCGGGTGGGTGCGGTGAAAGGCTCCGCCGTCGAAATCCACCAGGGCCACCGTTCCGGGCCGCGCAAAGCTGTACATGCCTTCCGGGGTGTAATGACGGCCTTGGGGCAGACTGTCCGGCTCCGCAAGCTCGACCTGGGCCGAATAGCCGGTGAATTCGGGATCGGTGCCCGCGAAGGCGAAGCCGCCGGCCTTGCGCACCATGCTGCGGCCGCCATCACAGCCGACGAGCCAGTCGCCATGCACCGTTTCGCCGCCGGCCTGAACCGCCACGCCCTCATCAGACGCCTGCAGCGCCGTGACGGCGCAACCCCGCCGGACCTCGACGCCGAGCGAGTCCGCGCGGGCCGCCAACACCGTTTCGAGGTGTTCCAGGCTGACCGCCATGCCGCTGCTTGCCTGGTGGGGCAGGCGATAAGACCATCGCGCGGCATCGATCTTGTCGTGAAAGAACTGGATACCGGCGAAATGGCCGGCGGGACGGCGGTCCCGGGCGATCGCAGCGGGCTGCTGCGCGCCGGCTGTCGTGCCCGCCGCCACGGCATCGAGCAGCCCACGACGGGCCAAGGCCTCGATGGTCGGCACAGTGAGGCCGCGCAAGCCGAAAGGCAGTCGCTTCAGATCAGAGCCCGGATCGGCGGCCTGCTCCAGCACCAGGACCGATAAATCCGCGAGGCGCAGCTCGCAGGCGAGACACAACCCGACGGGTCCGGCACCCACGATGACAACATCGTAGCGTATCGGCGATTGGACCTGCGCCATGAACCGCTCCATCTCAAGTTCGACCGGAGCAGTTCATCGTTATCGACAACCACACGGACGAAGTCGGGATGCGACAAGCGCACCCGATCATCGTCGTGGGACTCATGCACGCGGCATGGACAGAGCTTCCGTCACCGGAAGGACTTGGGCTGGACCACACCAAGTCTGCCTTTTTCGACGAGGTAAGCGTAGCATCGGGCGTTCTGCGCGGCAACCGTGCCTGCCGCTAAGACGGCGAAGCCACGCAGTTCCCTTGGCGGGGCAACAAGGAAATTTAGTCGTACTCAATTTTTTTGCCGTGGAGCTTGGCTCAATTCTCCCTCGCGTTTATGCTCCTTGGATGAAGCTGAGTGCATGGCTCCGGGACAACAAGGTGAAGCGGGGCGATTTCGCGCGCCGCATCGGCCTGACGCCGGGGGCCGTCACGCAGATCTGCAACGGTGCCAACGCCTGGATGTCGCGCGACACCGCCGAAGCGATCCTGCGCGCCACGAACGGCGTCGTGACGCCCAACGACCTGCTCGACGCCCCCTCCAACTGGATGCCCCCGATGAGCCACCATCAATCCGTCATCGAAGCCATCGAGGCGATGGCGCAAGGCAGGATCGTGGTCGTGACGGACGACGACGACCGTGAGAACGAGGGCGACCTCGTGTGCGCCGCCTCCACCTGCACGCCCGAGCAGATGGCCTTCATCATCCGCAATTGTTGCGGCATCGTGTGCGCCCCGATGACGGCCAGCGAGGCGCGGCGGTTGAACCTCAACCCGATGGTGGCCAGCAACGACGCGCCGCTCGGCACGGCCTTCACGGTGTCGGTGGACGTGCGTCACGGGCTCACCACCGGCATCTCGGCCGAACAGCGCTCCAACACCGTGCGGGCGCTCGGCAATGGCAATATGGGGGCCGCCGATTTCGTGCGCCCCGGCCACATCTTCCCGCTGATCGCGCGCGAGGGCGGCGTGTTGATGCGGTCCGGCCACACGGAGGCGGCGGTCGACCTGTGCCGGCTGGCGGAGCTGCCCCCGGTGGCGGTGATCTGCGAGCTCGCCAACGACGACGGAACCGTGATGGCCGGGGCCCAGATCGAGAGCTTCGCCCAGAAGCACGACCTGAAGCGCATCTCGGTGGCCGACCTCATCGCCTATCGGCAGTCGCGCGAAAAGTTGATCGAGCGGGCCGCGAGCTTCCCGGTAAAAACCTCCATCGGTCAGGTGACCGGCTATGCGTTCCGCACGCCCTTCGATCCCGTGCAGCATTTCGCCTTCGTGCATGGCCGCATCGGCGACGGCCGCGACGTGCCGACGCGACTGCACCGCGTCGATATTCTGAACGACGTCTTCGGCGACCATTCGGCCATCGACCGCACGCTTGCCCGCTTCAAGCAGGAAGGCCGCGGCATCCTGGTCTACCTGCGCGACGGCACGGCCGGCGTGCCGGCAGCCAGCTTGCCGGGCCAGGAGCCCGACAGCGATGCCGTGCGGGGCAGCGAATGGCGCGAGGTGGGGGTCGGCGCCCAGATCCTGCGCGATCTCGGCGTGTCGTCGATCAAGCTGCTGGCCTCGAGCGAGCGCGTTTACGTCGGCTTGTCGGGCTTCGGCATCGAGATCAGCTCGACGTCGCCGCTCGATCCGGCCGGCTGAGGCCGATCGCCGGGATCGATCCCGGGTCGCGCCCCATCAGGGTCGCCACATGGGCGGCGACCGACAGGCCGAGCCCTTCGAGGTCGTAGCCGCCTTCCAGCACCGACACGAGGCGGCCGCCGGCGTGCCGCTCCGCTACATCCATCAGCCGGGCCGTCACCCAGGCGAAATCGGCGGCCTCGAGCCTGAGCGTCGCCAGCGGGTCGCGGCGGTGGGCGTCGAAGCCGGCCGACACGATCACCAGTTCGGGCCCGAAGGCTTCGAGCCGCGGCAGGATCGCCTCTTCCATCGCGCTGCGGAACAGGGTGCCGTCGGCGCCGGGGGGAAGCGGCGCGTTCACCACCGTGTCGTGCGCCCCTCGCTCGCTGCGGGCGCCGGTGCCGGGAAACAGCGGCATCTCGTGGGTCGAGCCGTAGAAGATGCTCGGGTCGTCCCAGACGATGGCCTGGGTGCCATTGCCGTGGTGGACGTCGAAATCCACGATGGCGACGCGCCCGATCCCGTGCGCCACCTGGGCGTGACGGGCCGCCACGACGGCATTGCCCAGAAAGCAGAACCCCATCGCCCGGGCCGGTTCGGCATGGTGGCCGGGCGGGCGCGTGGCCACGAAGGCATTGGCGCAGGTGCCGCCCAGCACCGCATCGACCGCCGCCACCGCGCCGCCCGCGGCCCGGCGTGCCGCCGCGAGCGTGCCGTTGTTCATCGCCGTGTCGCCGTCGAGGCGCACCAGCGTGCCGTCGCGCGGAGCGAGATCATCCAGCATGTCGAGATAGGCGGCCGGGTGGACACGCTCGAGCGCGGCGCGCGTGGCTTCGGGCGCCTCGCGCCGTTCCAGCGCCGCAAAATCCGGACCGTCAAGCCGCGCCAGGATGGCTCTGATGCGGTCCGGCCGCTCGGGATGGCCCAATCCCATGTCGTGCAGCAGGGTGTCGGCATGGTGGAACAAGGTCGTCGCCATGGGATCCTTTGCGCCGTCGGGAACGGCATTTGTCGCATCTGAGCAACGGCTTGCGGCTTTCGCTCCGCCGCAACGCGTGAGACCGCCGCATTCTTTGCTTTCCCCCCTTACATGGGTCATCGTCGGGGCTGCACCCATGGGCGGGTGCGAAACGGGCAGAAACGGGATGAGGATGCGCAAGGCTGGACCCTGGATGGTGGTCCTGATGGCCGCCGTGGCCCTCGGCGGCTGCGAGTATACCTCGACCCCCGATCCGCATCTGTCGGCCCGCGACGCCCAGTTCCTGGCCGAGGTGCCGACCGCCAGCAACGGCCTCAATTTCGAGCGCTACCAGGTCGACGACGTCACCGGCCAGGCGCCCGGCACCGTGGTGGTGGATACCAAGGAAAGCCTGCTGTATTACGTGCTGCCCAACGGCAAGGCGATCCGCTACGGCGTTTCGACCGGCAAGGAGGCCTATGGCTGGACCGGCAAGGCCACGGTCAAGCGCATGGCCGAATGGCCGCGCTGGATGCCGCCGGCCGACATGCTGAAGCGCTGGCCGCACCTGAAGCCCGTGGTGGAGGCCGGCGGCCTCGACGGCGGCCCCAACAACCCGCTCGGCGCCCGCGCGCTCTACCTTTACGACAGCAGCGACAAGGATACGCTTTACCGCATCCATGGCACCAACGAGCCCGAGACCATCGGCCATGGCGCCTCGTCGGGCTGCATCCGCATGCGCAACATCGACGTCATCGACCTGTATAATCGCGTCAAGCCGGGCGCTACCGTCATGGTGATGTGACGACCGTCGGTTTTCAGACCGTCAGTCCGGGGCTGCCGAGCTCGATCAGCCCGATCTCGGGCGGCACCCCGATGCGGACCGGGAAGCCCGATTCGCCAAGACCGCCGGACACGATCAGGTGCCGTCCGCGCTCGACGATGTGGCCGTAGCGGTAGCGGCGGGTGGGGCTGAACGGGGCGCCGATGCCCGGCAAGCAGATCTGGCCGCCATGCGTGTGGCCGCACAAGGTCACGGCCACGCGGCGCGGCACCATGGGGAACACGAAGGGTTCGTGCGCCAGCAGCACGATGGGATCGTCGGTCGTCACCTTGGCCAGGGTGCCGCCGAGGTCGTCGGCACCCCGCACCTCGCCGCGCCGCACCCGGTGGGCCATCTGGTCGGCCAGCCCGGCGATCCACACGACTTGACGCCCGACCATGACCGGCAGCACGTCGTTTTCGAGCAGCGGGATGGCGCGCGCCTTCAGCGCGGCGCGGATCTCGGCGGGGCCGCCCGGCATGCCGGGCACGGGGCCGTGCCACCAATCGTGGTTGCCGAGGATCGCCACGCTGCCGAGCGGCGCCCGCAGGCCCGCCAGCGCTTCGCCCCATTGGGCCGGCATCACCGGTCCGGTGACGTAATAGTGGCCGGCGCTGAAGTCGCCCAGCAGCGCCACGAGGTCGGGCGCGAGCGCGTTCATCTGGGCCACGATCCCGTGCAGCCGCTCGGCCGACATCCAGGGCTCGCAGGCGTGGAAGTCGGACAGCACGCCGATGCGCAGGTGCAGCCCCTCGGGCCAGCCCTCCGGCTCCAGGCTGTAGCGGCGGACGGCCGGCACGAGGTTCGGCTCGACCCCGACCCCATAGGCCGCCGTGGTGCCGATGCCGGCCGCGAAGCCGGCGCCGCCGACGAGGAACTGGCGGCGGCTGATCATGAAACGCCGTGGCCGGCCTTGCGGCGGCCGCTTGGCGCCTCAGGCGGCGATGTCGGAGCGGCGGAGCGCCAGGGCTGCCCGGGGGCCGGTCGGTACGATGCTGTCGGGCTGGGTGGTGAAGCGCAGGGCCGCGGCGACGGCCGAAATGCCGATCTCGCGGTAAAGCTTGGCCTGCAGGTCACGCGCGTCCTCGATCTTGCGCGCTTGCGGCTCGCGCGGCTGTCCTTGCGGCATGGTAGGGGCTCCAGATGGCGAAAACCGGACGGGGCGCCGGTTTGGTGAAGGATGTGTCAACCTTGGGGAATCGAGTCTAACGAAGCGCTAAGCCGACCCCGCCGGCGGCGTCCCAAACCGGGCCTGTGGATGATCCGGGAGCCCTGCCGTGTTATGCGGTCACCCGGCAGGCCGGCCTTTGCCGGTTCGGAGATCTTCCCGTGACCTTGGCCGGTATCCTCTTCGACAAGGATGGCACCTTTGTGGATTTCGATGCCACCTGGGGGGAGGGGACCCACGCCGTGATGACCCTGCTCAGCGCCGGCGATGCCGGCCGCTTCGAGCGGCTCGGCGCGGCGCTGCACTACGATGCGCCGCGACGGCGCTTCCACCCCACCTCGCCGCTGATCGCAGGCGCGCCGGACGACTACCTGCACCTTTGGGCGACCATCCTCGAGCGCCCCAACGACCACGCCTTTCTGGCCGACATGAACCGCCACTTCGCCGACGCCACCTTGCGGGCCCTGACGCCGATCGGCGCGCCCGGCGCCGTCATGGAGGCGCTGCACCGGCGCGGGCTCAAGCTCGGCCTCGCCACCAACGATTCCGAGGCGAGTGGCCGCGCCCAGGTGATGGCCCTCGGGCTCGACGCCCACATGGATTTTCTGGCCGGCTACGACACCGGGCACGGCGCCAAGCCCGGCCCCGGCATGGTGCTGGCCTTTGCGGCAAGCCTCGGCGTGCCGCCCGGCCGGATCGCCATGGTGGGCGACAGCCTGCACGACATGCAGGCGGCGCGGGTCGCCGGCGCCGTCGCGGTGGCGGTGCTGACCGGGCCCGCCACCCGCACCATGCTCGAA
>NZ_JARPVX010000103.1:0-11664 GCF_033947565.1 Lichenihabitans sp. Uapishka_5 | reverse complement strand
GGCCGGCGTTGCCGTCGAGGCCGCGGCCGGTGCCGCCGACCGCACGCTGGCGGCGCTGGCACCGCTCCTGCCGCCCTTGTTGGGAGGCTCCCGCTGAGGCAGGCCCCTGGCTTCTGGTGGCGACCGCGGCCGAGTCTGGTGGCACGGCTGCTGCAACCCGCGGGCCTTGTTTACGGCGCTCTGACGGCGCGCCGTATGGCCCGCCCTGGCGTCGTGACGCCCGTGCCGGTGGTTTGCGTCGGCAACCTCGTGGCCGGGGGCGCCGGCAAAACGCCGACGACCCTGGCGCTCGCGGCGCTGTTGGTGGCCGAAGGCCATCGCCCGGCCATCCTGTCGCGCGGCTACGGCCGCAGGATCGCACGGGGAACCGAGCGGCATGTGCTGCGCGTCGATGCCGGCCGGCACGAGGCGAGCGAGGTCGGCGACGAGCCGCTGCTGCTCGCGGCCGCGGCCCCGACCTATGTGGCCGCGGACCGGCGCGATGCCGCCCGCCAGGCCGTGACTGAGGGTGCCACGCTGCTGCTGCTCGACGACGGCTTGCAGAACCCGACGCTGCACAAGACGCTGACGCTGGCCGTGGTGGATGGCGCCGCGGGAGTCGGCAACGGTTTATGCGTGCCGGCCGGGCCCTTGCGGGCCCCGGTCAAAGCGCAATGGCCACATGTCGACGCGCTTTGCATCATCGGCGAGGGGGCGCCGGGCGCCGCCGTGCGGGCCGAGGCCGAAGCCCGGGGTCTGCCGGTGCTGGGCGCCAGCCTGGAGCCCGACGCCACAACCGTGGCGCAGTTGCGGGGCCAGCCGCTGCTCGGCTTCGCGGGGATCGGGCGGCCCGAGAAATTCTTCGCCACGCTGCAAGCCTGCAACCTCGACCTGCGCGAGCGGCGGGCCTTCCCGGACCATCATTCCTTCGCGGACAACGACCGGGCGGCGCTGCTGCGGGACGCCGACGCCCTGGGGGCACGCCTCGTCACCACGGCCAAGGACCGCATGCGGCTGCCGCCGGACTTTTCGGCCACGGTCCTGCCGGTGACGCTTCGCTTCGACGATTTGGCGGCCGTGCGGCGCCTGCTGGCGCGGTTGCCGCCTTTGCCACGCCGATAGGTGGGCTTCACACCGGATCGAGCACCAGCGCCGCAGCCGCCACGGTTTCGGCCGCGGACGCCACCGGCAGGCGCAGCGACACGGTTGTGCCGACGCCGACCGTGCTGGCGATCTCCACCGTGCCGCCGATGTCGGCCATCATGGCCTGCACCTGGGCGAGGCCGAGCCCGGTGCCGGTCTGGGCCTTGGTGGTGAAGAAAGGCTCGAACACCCGCCGCAGGGTCGCGGCATCGATGCCGCAGCCGGTATCCCGCACCAGAACTTCGACGCGGTCCGGCATGTCCGCGAGCGCCCGCGCGACGACGAACACCGAGCCGCCCCCCGGCATGGCCTGACGGGCATTGACCACGAGGTTCATCAAGGCGGCCTCGAACTGCACCTTGTCGAGCCAGCACGGTTTCAGGTCGTCGGCCACCTCGACCTCCACCTTGGCGTCGAGCCCCGCCACATGCTGCAGCGTCATCTGCAACTCATGCAGCAGCGTCCCGACGTCGTGGGTTTCGGGGCGAAGCTCCTGCCGACGCGAAAAGGCCAGCAGACGGTCCACCATGGCGCCGCCGCGCGCCAAGGTGCCGCCTGCCTCACGCAGCACGGTCGGATCGGCGCCGCGCTTGCCGATCAGGCGCAAACTGCCTTGCAGCGCCGTCAACACGTTGCGGAAGTCATGGGCCACGCTGGCGGTCATCTGGCCCATCGATTCGAGCTTCTGGGCCACGGCGGCGCGCTGGGCCACCAGGACCCGTTCGGCCTGATGGCGTTCGATCGTCAGCGCCAGGGCGAGCAGCAACCCGCCGACCGCCATCGTCAGCACGAAGCTCGGCATCATCATCTGCCACCAGCGCCGCGCCACCGTGCTGCGGTCGATGCCCACCTGCACCGACAGCGGATAGCCGTCGGCCGCATGGGTGGCGGTAATCTGGGCCTGCGCGTCCTGTTGCAATTGCCCGAGCCGCAGACGCTCGGTCGGCGGCACCAGCTGGCGACGGGTCGGCGCCTCGTCCCCGGCCGGCCGTGTCGAGGCGAGCAAGACGTGCCCGTGCGTTTCCACCAGGGTGATGACCGAATGCGGGCCGAGGTCGAGGTCCGAGAAGAAGCGCGAAAAATAGCCAGGATCGAGGTCGGCCACGATGAACCCCTGGAAGGCGTCGCCGGCCCGGCCAAGCCGGCGCGCCACCGTGATGGTGGCCCGCCCGCTGGCGCCGACATCGCCCAGCGAACAACCGATGGCCAGCGCGGGGGCGGTTTGCACCGCCAGCGCGGCCCGGCAGCCGAGGTCGAGGGTGCCCACCGCGTCGGGATCGGACGACGACACCACCCGGCCGTCCGCGTCGCTGACCCGGATCGCCTGCACGACGCTGAGTTCGGCGGCGCGACGGCGCAGCATCGCATCGAGGTCGGTGGCGGGCGCGGGATCGCCGGCGCCAGCCAGCAGGGGCTCGAGGCCCCGCAAGGTGATGTCCACCGCCTCGAAGGTGCGCGCCGCCTGTTCGGACAACAAGAACGACAATCGCGCCGTCCGGTCCTGGGCCTCGGACACGAGCCCCGCATGGTAGCGCCACGCCGCGCCCGCCAGGATGGTGGCGATCACCAGGGCCAAGGCCAGTGCGGCCGCCACGGGACGACGCCCGTGCCGGCGCAGGCTGATGCCGAGGCTGGAGATGCGACGTGTCATAAAGACCCACAAGAAAACCAAGCCGCGGCGTGGCAGGGCTTTGCGGCGCTTTCATGCGATCCGCCAGGGCGATCATTCCATATAAGGAATTGCTTATATGTTTATTGCGCGCATCGCCGGGCAATGCTATGCGGCATTCATCGTTTGGAAGGATCATCAATGACCGTGGGTACAGCAACCAGCGCCGCCTCAGGCCACGACTATGCCATCGCCGACATCGGCTTGGCCGATTGGGGCCGCAAGGAGCTCACCATCGCGGAAACCGAGATGCCGGGCCTGATGGCCGTGCGGGCCGAGTTCGGCGCCACGCAGGCCCTCAAGGGTGCCCGCATCGCCGGCTCGCTGCACATGACGATCCAGACCGGCGTGCTGATCGAGACCCTGAAGGCGCTCGGCGCCGACGTGCGCTGGGCCTCGTGCAACATTTATTCGACGCAGGACCACGCCGCCGCGGCGATCGCGGCCACCGGCACCCCGGTTTTCGCCATCAAGGGCGAAAGCCTCGTCGATTATTGGGACTACACCCACCGCATCTTCGAATGGGCCGATGGCGGCACGCCCAACATGATCCTCGACGACGGTGGTGACGCGACGCTGCTGATCCACCTCGGTATCCGGGCCGAGAACGGCGACACGGCGTTCCTCGACAAGGCCAGCAACGAGGAAGAGGAAGTCCTCTTCGCAGCCATCAAGAAGCGCATCGCCGCCGACCACGGCTGGTATGGCCGCGTCGGCAAGGCCATTAAGGGCGTCACCGAGGAAACCACCACGGGCGTCCATCGCCTCTACATCATGGCCAAGGAAGGCAAGCTGCTGTTCCCGGCCATCAACGTCAATGATTCGGTGACGAAGTCGAAGTTCGACAACCTGTATGGCTGCCGCGAATCGCTGGTCGACGGCATCCGCCGCGGCACCGACGTGATGATGGCCGGCAAGGTCGCCATGGTGGCGGGCTTCGGCGATGTCGGCAAGGGTTCGGCGGCGTCGCTGCGCAACGCCGGCTGCCGCGTCATGGTCTCGGAAGTCGACCCGATCTGTGCGCTCCAGGCCGCCATGGAGGGCTACGAGGTCACCACCATGGAGGACGCCGCCAAGCGCGCCGACCTGTTCGTCACCGCAACCGGCAACGTCGACGTCATCACGGTCGACCACATGCGGGCCATGAAGGACCGCGCCATCGTGTGCAACATCGGTCACTTCGATTCCGAGATCCAGGTCGCGGGCCTGAAGAACTTCAAGTGGCACAACGTCAAGCCGCAGGTCGACGAGATCGAGTTCGTGGACGGCAAGCGCATCATCCTGCTGTCCGAAGGGCGGCTCGTGAACCTCGGCAACGCCACCGGCCATCCGTCCTTCGTGATGTCGGCGTCCTTCACCAACCAGACGCTTGCCCAGATCGAGCTCTGGACGAAGCCCGGCCAGTACAAGAACGAGGTCTACGTGCTGCCGAAGCACCTCGACGAAAAGGTCGCGGCGCTGCATCTCGACAAGATCGGCGTGAAGCTGACGCAGCTGTCGGACGCGCAATCGGCCTATCTCGGCGTCGCCGCCAAGGGCCCGTTCAAGCCCGAGCACTACCGCTACTGAGTCTTGCGGGCGGGATGATTCCTGCCGCAGCGTTGCACGAAAAGCACCCCCGGCATGGCAGCATGCCCGGGGGTGCTTCGTTTCATGTCAAGACCTTCCGAAGCGCAATCCCCTGCGGGTACAGTCCGATGATTCGAGCCGCGCGGCGGTGGCTCGACGCCGGACCAGCGTTCAGGGGGCGCGGGTTCGGCATGATCGAGGCGGAAGGAAGGGAATGGGTTGGCCATGGGATCTTGTCGGCATGGGATCCGGTTGGCGCAGCCTTCACCGTCCTTGCGGCGGACGGCGCACGCGATGGGCGTTGCTGGCGGGGGCCTGCACGGTTGATGTCGCCGGTGCGGCCGAGCCGCACAGCGTTTCGGCCGACATCATGGCGCAGCACGGCGCCTTCGCCAGCGCGGCGCTGGTGTCCGGGCTGGTGCTCTTCGCCACCACGACGGCGCTGTTGTCGCTGTTCGCACGCCGCCGCTGGGCCGACCGTGAACAAGGACTGCTGACGGCCCTTTCGGACGTGCGGGCGAAGCTCGACCGCGCCCAGGTGTTTTTGGCGGCCGAGCCGCAGATCGTGGTGGCCTGGTCGTCGGCCCAGGCCGAACCCGAGATCGAGGGCGACCTGTCGCTCGTCACCGACCTGCCGATGCCGCGCCGCATCCTCGGTTTCGGAGCCTGGCTGCCGCCCGAATCCGCCCAGGCGCTCGACCATGCGGTCGACCGGCTGCGGGCGCGGGGCGAAGCCTTCCGCATGGCGATCCGCACCAAGACCGGTCGCCACATGGAGGCCGAAGGTCGCGCCATGGGGGGCCGGGCCATCCTGCGGCTGCGCGACGTTTCGGGCGACCGGCTCGAGTTGACCCGCCTGCGCGAGCAGCATGGCCGCGTCGTGGGCGACCTCGAAACGATGCGTCACCTCGCCGACAACGTGCCCGATCCCGTCTGGTCCCGCGACGCCGCGGGCGAGATCGCCTGGGTCAATGCCGCCTATGTGCGGGCCGTCGAGGCCGTCGGCCGCGACGAGGCCATCGCCCGCGGGGCCGAACTGCTCGAGGAAACGGCGCGCGCGGCGGCCCTCGCGTCGCGGCGCGACGGGCTCGCCTGGCGGGCCCGGGCGCCCGCCGTGGTGGCAGGCGCCCGCCACATGCTCAACGTCGTCGAGGTGTCGGGCCCCTTCGGGTCGGCCGGCATGGCGGTCGATCTGTCGGAACTCGAAGCCGCCCGGGATGCCGTGGCGCACCAGGCCTCCGCCCATGGTCAGTTGCTCGATAATCTGACGACCGGCGTGGCGATCTTCGATCGCAACAAGCGCCTGCAGTTCCACAATGCCGCCTACCGGGCCATTTGGTCGCTCAGCCCGGCCTTCCTCGAAACCCAGCCCTTCGACGGCGAGATCCTGGACAGGCTGCGAACGGAGGGCCGCCTGCCCGAACAGGCCGATTTCCGCGTCTGGAAGGCCGGCGTTCTGGCGGTCTACCGCTCGGTCGAGACCACCGAGCAGACCTGGTACCTGCCGGCCAATCGGCGCCTCCGGGTCGTCACCATTCCGAACCCGGATGGCGGCGTCATCTACCTGTTCGACGATACGACCGAGCGCTACCAGCTCGAATCGAAGTTCAACGGCCTGATCCGGGTGCAGGGCGAAACGCTCGACACCTTGCGCGAAGGCGTGGCGGTGTTCGGCACCGACGGGCGGCTGGCCTTGTTCAACCCCGCCTTCGGTGAGATCTGGCACCTCGACCAGGCCCTGTTGTGCAACCGTCCCCACATCGACGAGGTGACGCGCCGCTGCCGCGACTTGTGCCAGGAACCCGACGACATGGGGCACCTGCGCTCCGTCGTGGCGGGGCTCGCGGACGAACGGCTGACCTTCGAGCGCCGCCTGCACCGCACCGACGGCACGGTGGTGGATTGCGCCGTGGCCCCCTTGCCGGACGGCGCCACGCTGATCACCTTCACGGACGCCACCGATGCCGTGAACATCGCCCGGGTGTTGCGCGAACAGAACCAGGTGCTGCTCGACGCCGAACAATTGCGCAACGATTTCGTCCACCACGTGTCCTACGAACTGCGTTCGCCGCTGACCAACATCATCGGCTTCGTGGAACTGCTTGGCGACAGTTCGGTCGGCGAGCTCAACACCAAGCAGCGCGAATATTCGGGCTACATCCTGAAATCCTCGGCGGCGCTGCTGGCTATCATCAACGACATCCTCGATCTCGCGACGATCGACATGGACGCGATGGAGCTGTCGCCGTCGACGATCGACGTTGCGGCCACCATGGCCGAAGCCGCCAAGGGCGTGCAGGACCGCCTGGCCGACAATGGCGTAGCGCTCGATATCGTGTCGCGCGACGACATCGGCAGCTTCCAGGCCGATGGCAAGCGGGTGCGCCAGATCCTGTTCAACCTGCTGTCGAACGCCATCGGCTTCTCGACCGCGGGCCAGCGGGTGACGCTGGCCGCCATGCGACGCGACGACCAGATGGTGTTCAAGGTGACCGACGAAGGCCGCGGTATTCCGCTCGACCTGCTCGATCAGGTGTTCGACCGCTTCCATTCCGATACGGCCGGCACGCGCCACCGCGGCGTCGGGCTTGGATTGTCCATGGTCCGCTCGCTGATGGAGCTGCACGGCGGCGAGGTGTTGATCGATTCCGCGCCCGGCGAGGGCACCAGCGTCACCTGCATCTTCCCGGCCCGCACGGTGGCCACCCTGGTGCTGCCGCCGCCGCAGGATGCGAAGAACCTGCCGATGTAGCGACGTCGGCCATTGCGCCGGCGCGTTTGGGGTTCGGAAACCATCTTCCTATAAACACGGCTGATGTCGCGCGAGGAGGATGCCGTGGGGGACGAAACGGCTGCACAACCTGCGAGATGGTCGCTCGAGGTGTCGGACGAGGCGGAGCTCGCCGGCCTCGTCGAAACCATGGCGGCGACGCTGCGCGCGGGCGACTTCGTGTGCCTCGCGGGCGGGCTTGGGGCCGGCAAGACCACCTTTGCCCGCGCCCTGATCCGGTCGCTGCTCGGCGACCCCGAGGCGGAGGTGCCGAGCCCCACCTTCACGCTGCTGCAAAGCTATGAGGCGCCGCATCTCACGCTGACCCATGCGGATTTCTACCGACT
The DNA here is from genome assembly GCF_033947565.1 of Lichenihabitans sp. Uapishka_5. Classification (NCBI taxonomy): domain Bacteria; kingdom Pseudomonadati; phylum Pseudomonadota; class Alphaproteobacteria; order Hyphomicrobiales; family Lichenihabitantaceae; genus Lichenihabitans; species Lichenihabitans sp. Uapishka_5. The sequence goes on along the minus strand of NZ_JARPVX010000103.1, from coordinate 4,187 downwards.
GCAGGGAGAGGACGACCTCAACGAGATCGGCTGGGACGAGGCGGCCGAAGGCGCACTGGTGCTGGTCGAATGGCCCGAACGCATCGCCGATCGGCTGCCGGCCGACCGGTACGAGATCACCTTCGGGCTGGTGCCGGCCCTCGGGCCCGGAGCCCGGACGATCGCGGTCGCAGCACACGGCACGGCAGCGCCGCGGCTCGAACAAGCGCGGCGCATCGAAACGCTGCTGGAGCGTGCCGGCTTCTCGGGCGCCCGGCGCCGCTTCATGACGGGCGATGCCTCGACCCGCGCCTATGAGCGCCTCACCGCGGCCGACGGCAGCCACGCGGTGCTGATGATCTCGCCGCCCCGCACCGACGCCATCGTGGTGCGCTTCGGCAAGCCTTATCACCATGTGGCGCGTCTCGCGGGCGACATCGGGCCGTTCCTGGCCATCGACGGCGGGCTCGCGGCACGCGGCATCTCGGTGCCGCGCATCCTGGCGGCCGAGCCACGGCGCGGCTTGGCGGTGATCGAGGACCTCGGCGACGAACCCATCGTGCGCCACGGCGCCCCGATCCCGGAGCGCTACGAGGCCGCGGTCGGCCTGCTGGCCTGGATGCATGACCAGCCCCTGCCCGAAACCCTCGCGGGACCGGAGGGGAGCCAATATAGCGTGCCGCCCTACGACCTCGACGCCCTGCTGATCGAGGCCGAGCTGGTGCTCGACTGGTATGCACCCGAGGTGGCCCGCATCACCCTGCCGGCGAGCGCCCGGGCCAACTTCATTTCCATCTGCTCGCGCCTGTTCGCCGAGGTGCTGGCCGGACCGAAGACGTGGTGCCTGCGCGATTACCATTCGCCGAATTTGATCTGGCAGCCGAACCGCGAGGGCTTGGCCCGCGTCGGCGTCATCGACTTCCAGGACACCGTGCTGGGCCACCCGGCCTACGATCTGGCCTCGCTGCTACAGGACGCGCGCGTCACCGTTCCGGACGCCCTGGAATTGAAACTGCTCGGCGCCTACGCGCAGCATCGCCGCTCGAACCAGGCGCTGTTCGACATGGTCAGCTTCGCCGAGGCCTATGCGATCCTCGGCGTGCAGCGCAACACCAAGATCCTCGGCGCCTTCGCGCGGCTGAACAAGCGGGATCGCAAGCCGCAATATCTCGCCCACCTGCCCCGCATCGAAGGCTATCTGGCGCGCGGTCTGGCCCATCCGGCGCTGCACGAGATGCGGTTCTGGTACCAGACCTACCTGCCCCGCATCCTGGGACTACGCCGATGACGAGGCCTGACGCCGCCATGGTGTTTGCGGCCGGGCTCGGCACCCGGATGCGGCCCGTCACCGACGCGATCCCGAAGCCGCTCGTGGCGGTCGCGGGCCGCACCATGCTGGACCACATGCTGGACCGCCTGGCCCAGGCCGGCGTGGCCCGGGCGGTGGTCAACGTGCATTACCGCGCCGACCAGATCGAGGCGGCGCTGGCGGGGCGCAGCCGGCCCGCCATCACGGTCTCGGACGAGCGCGCCACGCTGCTCGACCAGGCCGGCGGTATCGTGGCGGCGCTGCCGGCGCTCGGGCCCGCGCCCTTCCTGATCTGCAACACCGATGCGCTGTGGATCGAGGCGACGCCCGCCCTCGAGGCTCTGACGGACGCCTGGGACGCGGCCCGCATGGATGTGTTGCTGCTCGTGGCCGCGACGGACGGCAGCGTCGGCGTCGACTGGGACGGCGACTTCACGCTCGCGCCCGACGGGCGGCTGAGCCGCCGCCGCGAAGGCCGCGTGCCCTTCGTGTATGCCGGGGTCGGAATCATCAAGCCGGAGTTGTTCGCCGGGCTGCCGGCGGAACCGCTGAAACTGGCGCCGTTCTTCTTCGCCGCGGCCGAGCGGGGTCGCCTGCATGGCGTTTCGCTCGACGGCACTTGGCTGCATGTCGGCACACCGGCCGCGATCGGCGAGGCCGAGGCGGCCTTTGCGGCGGCGTCGGACTGACCGGCCACCGCGCTCAATATAGCGTGGTTCGCAGGCGCTCCGGCAAGGCCCGGTCATAGTCCGCACCATCGATGGCCTCCCGACTTAGGGCCGCGAGGATGTCTCCAGCACTCGGCAGCGAGGCCCGATCCGCAAAACGCGACGGGTCCCAAAGCCCGGCCCGCACCACGGCACGCGAACACTGGAAAAACACGCTCTCGACCGTGATCCGCAAAACCGTTCGCGGCCTTTTACCCTCGACCGCAAAGCGATCCAGCAGCGCTGGCGTTGCCAGAATTTCGGCGCTTCCATTTACGCGTAATGTCTCACCAACGCCCGGGATCAGGAACAACAGGCCGACCCGGGGATCGGCGAGGATGTTCTCGAGGCTGTCAATACGGTTGTTGCCTCGGCGGTCAGGTAACAGCAATGTATGTTGATCGAGGATGGTGACGAGCCACTCGGCATCTCCGCGCGGCGAGGCGTCGAGCCCCACGGGACCGCTTGTTGCAAGCACCAAGAAGGGTGCAGCCTTGATGAAGGCGGCATAAACGGGGTGGAGGTAATCCACCTCCTTCACGCGCGATGCCTCGCCGACTGCGCTATAAAGCGCTCTGAGCGCCGAAAGGTCATGCACCACGTCGTCGGTCATTGGCCCAGCGTCGCCCAGCATTGGTAATCCCTGCGCAGATTGCTATCTGATATCCCATCCCGTTCGTGCCGGCAGCTTGCCATTCCCAACGTCTTCACCATTCCCCCCGGCGTCCCCTTCCTCGACGCGCTGGTGGCGGCGCTGCTCGAAGGGCGGTTGGTGCCGGGCTTCAGCCGAAATGTCGGCCCGCTCGGGCTTGCGGGCGCCACCCTGTACCTGCCGTCGCGTCGCGCCGCGCGGGCGCTTGCCAGCACGATCGCGGACCAGATGGGCACCACGGCCTTTCTGCCGCGCATCCGGGCCCTCGGGGCGCTGGAACAGGACGGGCTGGCCGACGGCGCGCTGTTCGACGACGACCTCGCGGCGCCGCCTGTCGCCGCCATCGACCCGCTCGAGCGTCGCATGATCCTGACCCGGCTGATCCTCGCCTGGAGCGGATCGGTGCGCCACGCCCTGGTGACTGTCGCGCCCGACGGCCAGCGCGAGGTGGCCGAGCACGAGAATTTCGTGGTGGCCACCACGGCCGCCGACGCCTGGCACCTCGCAGGAGAGCTCGCCACGCTGCTCGACGAGCTGATCATCGAGGACGTGCCGTGGAAGCGCCTGCAGCCGCTCGGCACCGAGGCCTTCGACCGGTATTGGGCCGTGACGCTGGATTTCCTCGACATCGCCGTCACCCAATGGCCCGCCATCCTGGCCGACCGCGGCCGGGTCGATCCCGCCGGCCTGCAGGCCCGGTTGATCGATTTCGAGATCGTTCGGCTGCACCGCCCCGGCCACCATCCCGGCCCGATCGTGGTGGCGGGCGCCACCGGTTCCAATGCCGCAACGGGCCGGTTGATGGCCTGCATCGCACGGCTGCCGCAGGGCGCCGTGGTGCTGCCCGGCCTCGATCAGGGGCTCGACGAGGCCGCATGGGAGGCCATCGACGGCACCGCCTTCGAGGCAGGCTCGGGGGCAAGCCATGCTCAGGCGGGCTTCCGACGCCTGCTGCCGGCGCTGGGCGTCGGGCGGCGCGACGTGGTGGCGCTCGGGGCCGTGCCGGAGGGCGTGCGGGCCCGCAACCGCCTGGTCAGCGAAGCGCTGCGGCCGGCCGACACCACGGACGCCTGGCAGGCGCTGGTGCTCGATCCGGCGATCCTTTCGGCCCCGGCGGCGCTTGACCGGGTGGCGGTGATCGAGGCGGCCGACGAGCGCGAAGAGGCGCTGGCCCTGGCCTTGGCGCTGCGCGAAACCTTGGACGGACCCGGCACCGCCATCCTGGTGACGCCCGACCGCACGCTGGCCCGTCGCGTTAAGGAGGAACTGACCCGCTGGGACATCGCCATCGATGATTCGGGCGGCGAAACCCTGGCCCATACGGGTGCCGGAGCCCTGGCGCGGCTGGCGCTTGCGGCGGCGCATTCCGACCTGGCGCCGGTGCCGGTGCTGGCTCTGCTCAACCACCCGGCCGTGCGGCTCGGCCGTCCGCGCCATCAGGTGAGCCGGCTGGCCCGCCTGATCGAACTCGCGGTGTTGCGCACCGCCCTGCCGGCCGGCGCCCTGCTCGACCCGTCGGCCGCGATGGCGGCGGCTCGCG
>NZ_JARPVX010000102.1:0-11789 GCF_033947565.1 Lichenihabitans sp. Uapishka_5 | reverse complement strand
GCGCAACTCGCCCGCATCCGTGACGTTCGGCAGGGCGGCGCCCGCCAGTGCGACCGACGCAGCCGCCGCCCTGCCGAACGTCACGGATGCGGGCGAGTTGCGCGGCGAGATGCTGTACCGGAAGCTCGGCACAACGGGCGAAACCGTGTCGGCCATCGGCCTCGGCGGCTCTCACATCGGCAAAAAGGCCCTGGCCGAGGCCGATGCCATCAAGCTGATGCACGAGGCTGCCGATCGCGGCATCACGTTCTTCGACAACTGCTGGGACTACAACGAGGGGGAAAGCGAGAAGCGCATGGGAATGGCGCTGTCGCAGGGCGGCTACCGCAACAAGGTCTTCCTGATGACCAAGCTCGACGGCCGTACCGCCAAGGCGGCGGCGAGCCAGCTCGACGAATCGCTGCGGCGGCTGCAGACCGATCACGTCGATCTCGTGCAGTTTCACGAGATCCTGCGCTTCGACGATCCCGACCGCGTTTTCGCCGAGGGCGGCGCCTATCAGGCGGTGCTAGCCGCCAAGCAGGCCGGCAAGGTGCGCCACATCGGCTTCACGGGTCACAAGGACCCGCGCGTGCATCTGGCGATGCTCGACATGGCGGCACGCCACGGCGTGCGTTTCGATACGGTGCAGATGCCCATCAATGTCATGGACGCGCATTTCCGCTCGTTCGGGCAGTTGGTGGCCCCGCGTGCGGTGCGGGAAGGCATCGGCATCCTCGGCATGAAGGCCCTCGGCGATACCGTGATCCTGAAGAGCAACACTGTGACGGCCGTCGAATGCCTCACCTTCGCGCTCAGCCTGCCGGTGTCGGTGCAGATCACCGGCCTCGACGACCGGCGCTCGCTCGATCAGGCCTTTGCGGTCGCCAAGACGTTCAAGCCGCTGTCCCGACCCGAAATGACGGCGCTGCTGGCCCGGACCGAGCAGGCCGCCGCCGATGGCAGATACGAGCTGTTCAAGACCTCGGCCTACTTCGACGGAACCGCCAAGCACCCCGACTGGCTCGGCGGCGAGAATGATGGCGTGCAAGATCTGGCGCCCGTCGGCAACGGCTGAACCCGCCGCCACCCGTCAGCCGAGCGGCTGCGCCTCGCGGCCCCAGGCCCGCAGGTCGGGCACGAACAACTCCGGCGCCTCCATGGCGGCAAAATGCCCGCCATGCGGCTGCTCCACCCAGCGCGTGACGTGATAGCCGCCCTCCACCCAGGCGCGAGGCGGGGGCGGCAACAGCGTATCGTGATAGATCGCAAAGGCGGTCGGCACCTCGACGCGGCGTCCTTCGGGCACGCTGCGCACGGCTTCGCCAGCGGCCGCGGCATAAAACCAGGTCGAGGTCGCGAAGGCGTCGTTCATCACATAGATCATGACATTGGTGAGCAGCCGGTCCATGCCGAACGGTGCCGGAAACCTGTGCTGGCGCAGATCGGCCCAATCATGGAAGCGCTCGACGATCCAGGCCGCCTGAGCGACCGGGTTGTCGGCCATGGCATAACTGAGCGAGGCCGGCTTCGTGGCTTGCAGCATCGAATAAGCACCGAGCTTCTGGCGAACCGCCTCCTGGGCGTGCTTCCAGGCCCGGGCATCGGCACGGTCGCCCCCGGACGAGGGTTGAACCAGCAGGTAATTCAGGTGGATGGCCCGCATGGCCTCGGGGTGGTCGAGCGCCAGCCAGGTGGTGACGCCGGCGCCCCAGTCACCTCCTTGGGCGAGGAACCGCGGATAGCCGAGCGCTTCCATTAGGCGGCGGAACAACCCCGCTGTCGTGCGGGCCCCGATGGGGCGCTTCGGCTTGTCCGAAAAGCCATAGCCCGGCAGTGAAGGTACTACCACGTCGAAGGCGTCGGACGGATCGCCGCCGTGGCGCGACGGGAAGGCGAGCAGTTCGATCACGTCCCAGAACTCGTAAACCGAGCCGGGCCAGCCATGCGTCAGCAGCAGCGGGCGCTGCCCTTCCGCTTCTCCCACCACATGCACGGCATGCAGCTCGAGACCATCAACCCGGACCTTCAGCTGCGGAAAACGGTTCAGGGTCGCAGCCGCGGCTTCCACGTCGAAGCGCTCGGCCCAGTGCTGGCACAGGGATTCGAGGAAGGCCGGGTCGCACCCGGTGGTCCAGCCGGTATCGGGCGGCGTCCGCGGCATCCTGTAGGCCTGGATGCGGTCACGGATCGGTGCAAAGGTGTGATCGGTCCAGGTGACTTCGAAGGGCTGCATCGCGTCGTCTCCAACCTGTGGGTCGGCAACGCGCGCGCCACGATCCGAGGTCCCGTTCTGGCGCATGACGGGCCCGCCGATCGGCGCGGCCGCGTGCATCCGCAAGCGGCCATGCCGCTGCTCCATGCGACGCAGAGGCGTTCCTGGTTGGGGGCGCCCTCAGACCTACTCCGTTTCGTCCCACAAGGCGGCGCATTTCTCGCTGACCAGGGGCTTCTTGTCCTGCATGCAGGCCGTCACCTTGTCGACGCTTGGCATGGCATCCTTGCAGAACTTGTTGACGTCGTCGTAGCAGGCGGCCTGCTGCCGGTCCTGCAGCGACACAGGCTTCACCTTGGCCAGAGCCGCCGTGGCCGGCAGCAGGGCGAAGGCGAGAAGACAGGCGGTGATTGGCTTCATCGGTGATCCTCCGTTTTTGTGATTTGCAGGGAGCTTGGCACGACGAGGCGCCGTGGGGCAGGGATAACGGCCCGAGGACAACGGCTTGCCAGATCTTGTGTCGTGGATGCCACATCGGCGGATTGGCGCCTGCTGCGAGGCTGGAGGACCGCCATTGACATCCCGGTCGTGGCCGCCCAGTGTTTTGTGTGACGGTCCCCGCAAGGGGTTCGAAGGGAATGCGGCGGGACACCTGTCCCGGCAAGCCGCAGCTGCCCCCGCAACTGTGCGCGGAAAGTGCCGACGCCTCCATGCCACTGCCCTCGGGCGGGAAGGCCGCGTCGGGACGCTCGATCCGCAAGCCAGGAGACCTGCCGTCGAACGATAAAGCGTGCGCGTCGGGCGGGGTGCCTCGAGGCGTGTGGCGGGTGGCCGAAGGGCCGGCCCGCTTCATCCCGCTCGCGCGGGACGCGGCGCATGGCGCACCCGGATGACGGCCTCGATGGCGCGGAAGGTTTCAGGGTGATGCAAGAGCCGCTGCCGCAGCCCATGCGGATTTATGTCTGCACCACTTGTCGGGCCGAAGGCGATGCGTCCGACGGCCCACGGGCCGGGACACGGTTGTTCGACGCCCTGAAGGCCGCCGACGCGGCGCTCGACCTCGTGCCGGTGGAATGTCTCAGCGTCTGCAAGCGGGCCTGCACGGTGTCATTCGCGGCGACCGGCAAGTGGACCTATGTTTACGGCGATCTGCCGGCCGAGGCCGCCGTCCCGGTGATCCGCGAGGCGGCCCGGCTTTACGCCGAGGCGCCGGATGGCCTCATTCCCTGGAAGCTGCGGCCCGACGCCATCAAGAAGGGCGTCGTGGCCCGCATTCCGCCCCTCCCGATCGAGATCAGCCGTCCATGACCACGCTCAGCAAGGTTCCCGTCACGGTCATCACCGGCTTCCTCGGTGCCGGCAAGACCACGATGATCCGCCACCTGCTGGAGAACGCCAAGGGTCGCCGCCTCGCTTTGATCGTCAACGAATTCGGCGATGTCGGTGTCGATGGCGCCATCCTGCGGGCTTGCGGCATCGAATCCTGCCCCGACGAGAACATCGTCGAGCTCGCCAACGGCTGCCTGTGCTGCACCGTGGCGGATGATTTCATCCCGGCTATCGAGGCGCTGCTCGGCCGCGCCGAGCGGCCGGACCACATCATCGTCGAGACTTCCGGCCTCGCCTTGCCGAAGCCGCTCGTCAAGGCCTTCGACTGGCCGGCCATCCGGGCCAAGCTGACGGTGGATGGCGTCGTGGCCGTGGTGGACGCCGCCGCCGTGGCGGCCGGTCGCTTCGCCGACGACCCGGAAGAACTCGCGGCGCAGCGCGCCGGCGATGCGGCGGTCGACCACGACAACCCGCTCGAGGAGGTCTACGAGGACCAGCTGCTTTGCGCCGACTTGATCGTGCTCAACAAGGCGGACCTGCTCGACGCCGCCGCGCTCGACGGGGTCCGCCGTGATGTCGAGGCCACGGTGCCGCGGGCCGTCAAGGTGGTTGAAACCAGCGAGGGCCGCATCGACACGGCCGTGCTGCTCGGCCTCGCGGCCGCCGCCGAAGACGACCTCGCGGCGCGGCCGTCCCACCACGACGCCGAGGAAGGCCACGACCACGACGATTTCGACTCCTTTGTGCTCGACGTGCCGACGCTGGACGATCCGGCGGCCTTCGTGGAGCGCCTGAAAGCGGTGGCGGCCTCCCATGACGTGTTGCGCATGAAAGGCTTCCTCGATGTGCGGGGCAAGCCGATGCGCCTGCTGGTGCAGGGCGTCGGCACCCGGTTCCGCCAGCAGTTCGACCAGCCGTGGGGAGCAGGCGCGCCGCGTGCCGGTCGGCTGGTGGTGATCGGCCGCAAGGGGCTCGACCAGCCCGCCATCGCGGCCGCCCTGGCGGGCTGACCGGCACCCGATGCACCTTCTGCCCACCCAGGCGCGATCGCTCGACGACGAGGCGCAGGCGCTCGACCTCGGGCGCTCGCCGGCCGACGTGGTGATGTTGTCGTTCTCGGACAGCGACCTCGCGGTGGCGGCCGCCGCCTGGGACGAAGGGCGTGCCGCGCTGCCAAGCCTGCGGCTGGTCAGTTTGGCGAAGCTGCGCCATCCTTATTCGGTCGACCTCTTCATCGAGAAGACCGTGCGGCACGCCCGCTTCGTGCTGGTGCGGCTGCTCGGCGGCCTCGATTATTGGCGCTATGGCGTCGAGGAGCTGGCGGCCGCGGCGAAGCAGCAGGGGTTCGGGCTCGCGGTACTGCCCGGCTGTCATGAGCCCGACGCCCGGCTTGCGGCGCTGTCCACCTGCGGTGCGGCCGACCTCGCCAGCCTGAAGATCTATTTCGAGGCCGGTGGCGTCGCCAATATGGCGCAAGCCCTCCGCCTTGTATCCGGCCTCGCCGGCCGTCCGCTCCCCGTGCGGCCGGTCGTGCCGGTGCCGGCCGCAGGGCTGTTCGAGGCTGGTTGTCGGGCTATCCGCGACGGGGGGCCCCATGCGCTGATCCTGTTCTACCGTGCCGTGCTGTTGGCCGCCGACGCTGCGCCTGTTCACGCCCTGGCGGATGCGCTCGCTGCACGCGGCGCCCGCGTATCGGCCTTCTTTGTTGCGAGCCTGAAGGACGACGCCTCGGCCGACGCCCTGTCGGCCTGGCTCGACCGCGAGCCCGTGGATGTGATCCTCAACACCACGGCCTTTTCGGCGCAGCGGCCGACGGGTCGCGTCACCGACCGGGCCGACGCGCCGGTGCTGCAAGTGGTGTTGTCGACGGCCGGGCACGACGCCTGGGCGGCCGACCCGCGCGGCCTCGGCGCGGCCGACCTCGCCATGAACGTCGTGCTGCCCGAGGTCGATGGCCGGTTGATCGGCGGCGTCGCGTCGTTCAAGGCCGAGGCGACGGTCTCGCCCGACCTCGAATTCGCACGGGTGGCGCATCGGCCCGAGCCGGGGCGCATCGCCCGCGTGGCCGAGCGCGCGCTTGCCTGGGCGGCCCTGCGGCGCCTCCCGCGGGCCGAGCGCCGCATCGCTTGCATCGTGTCGGATTATCCCGGCAAGGGCGGCCGCGCCGGTCAGGCGGTGGGGCTCGACACGCCGGCCAGCGTCGCCGCCATGGCGGAGCACCTGGCCGGGCTCGGGTTCGATTGCGCGGGATTGCCGCCCGCCACCACCCTGATGGCCACCCTGACGGAAGCGCAGCCGCAGCCGAGCCTGCCGCTCGCCCGTTATCGCGCGCTGCTGGCCGACCTGCCGGCCCGCTTCGTGGACGAGGTCGGGCGCGCTTGGGGCGATCCGGCCGACGATGCCGCCTGCCAGGATGGCGCCTTTGCGTTCCGGGTCTGCCGGGCCGGCAAGCTGCTCGTGGCGGTGCAGCCCGATCGCGGCGCCGCGGCGACGCGACGCGTCGACTACCACGACACGGCCCTGCCGCCCTGCCACGGCTATGTGGCCTTTTATCTCTGGCTGCGTGAGGCCGAGCGGCTGCATGCGATGATCCACATGGGCACCCATGGCACGCTCGAATGGCTGCCCGGCAAGGCCGTGGCGCTGAGCGAGGATTGCGCGCCCGACGTGCTGGTGGGCGCCCTGCCGGTGATCTACCCGTTCATCGTCAACAACCCCGGCGAGGCCGCCCAGGCCAAGCGGCGCATCGGCGCGCTGACGCTCGGCCATCTGACGCCGCCGCTGGTGGCCGCCGGCCTGCATGGCGACACGGCCGAGCTGGAGCAGCTCTTGGACGAATATGCCGAGGCGACGGCGCTCGACGGTCGTCGCGCCCGGCTGTTGGCGGCCGCCATCCTGGAGAAGGCCGAGGCGGCCGGGCTGTTGCGCGGCCTCGCGCCCGACCCCGCCGCCGGGTCCGACACCGTGCTGGCCTCGCTCGACGCCTGGTTGTGCGACCTGAAGGAAGCCCGTATCGGCGACGGCCTGCACGTTTTCGGGGTGGCGCCGGCCGGGCTCGAGCCCGACGATCCGCGCCCGGCCTGCGCCGAGGCCGAGCGTGACGCCCTGATGGCGGCCCTCGATGGCCGTTTCGTGCCGCCCGGCCCTTCCGGCACGCCCTGGGCCGGTCGTGCCGACGTGCTGCCGACGGGGCGCAACATCTTTGCGGTCGATCCGCGCGCGCTGCCGACCCGTACCGGCTGGGACATCGGCGCCCGCATGGCAGAGGAGCTCGTGACCCGGCACGCCCAGGATCACGGCGAATGGCCGCGCCGCGTCGTGCTCGACCTGTGGGGCAGCGCCACCATGCGGACCGGCGGCCAGGACCTTGCCCAGGCCATGGCGCTGCTCGGCGTGAAGCCCGTGTGGGACCCGGCCTCGGGCCGCGTCACCGGCTTCGAGATGCTGCCGCTGGCCCGGCTCGGCCGTTCGCGGGTCGATGCCACCTTGCGGATCTCCGGCCTGTTCCGAGACACCTTTCCGGCGCAGATCGCGCTCTTCGACGCCGCCGTCCGGGCCGTGGCGGCGCTCGACGAAGCCGTCGAGGACAATCCGTTGCGCGAAGGCGGCGGGCTCACCCGCATCTTCGGCGCCGCGCCCGGCCACTATGGCGCCGGTCTCGGTGCGATGCTGGCGGCTGACGACTGGGACGGCCGTGACGCGCTCGGCGAGGCCTATCTGGCCGCCACCACCCATGGTTTCGGCCGGGGTGGCGACGGCGCTTTCGATGCCGCCGGGTTCCGCGAGCGGGTCGGCACCGCCGATGCCTTTGCGCATACGGGCGACCTGCCCGGGCAGGACCTGCTCGATGCGGACGTGTTTGCCGAGCACGAGGGCGGTTTCGCGGCCGCGGCGGCGCTGTTGGGCGCCGCGCCGGCGCTGTATCGGGCCGACACCACCGTGCCCGACCGGCCGCGCCTGCGCAGCCTGGCGGAGGCGGTCGACCACGCCCTGTTGAGCCGCGCCGCCAACCCGCGCTGGATCGCCGGCCAGATGCGCCACGGCTGGCAGGGCGCCGCCACGATGGCCGATACGCTCGACGCGCTTTTCGCCTATGCGGCCACCACCGAAGCCGTGCCGAGCCGGCATTTCGACCGTTTGTTCGACGCTACGCTCGGCGACGAAGCCGTCAGAACCTTTCTGCGCGACGCCAACCCGGCCGCAACGCGCGGCATGGCGGCCCGCTACCGCTCGGCGCTGCGGCGCGGCTTCTGGCAGTGCCGCCGCAATTCCACCCTGGCGGTGTTGGCTGAGCTCGAGGCCGAGGCCGCATGAGCGGGCCTGCGACGGTGGGCTGGTGCCCCGGCGCCCTCCGCCCCATGGCATCCGGCGACGGGTTGATCCTGCGGGTGAAGCCGCGCGGCGGCCGGCTGGGTTTCGACCAGGCCGCCGCTGTGGCCGATCTCGCGACCCGTTTCGGCAATGGCCACCTCGACCTTACCGGCCGCGCCAATCTGCAGATCCGCGGCGCCCGTCCGGACAGCATCGCGGCACTGACGGCTGGTTTGCGACAGGCCGGCTTGCTCGACGCCAGCGAGGCCGTCGAAACATTGCGCAACATCGTCGCGAGCCCGCTCGCCGGCCACGATCCCGAGGGGGTCGAGGTCCGGCCCTTTCTGGCGGCGCTCGAGGCAGGCCTGACCGCGGGGGCTGCGGCCGGTCTGGCGCTGCCGGCCAAATGGAGCTTCGTCGTCGATGGCGGCGGCCGGCTGCCGCTGGCTGGGGTGTCGGCCGACATGCGGTTCCGCTTCGACCGCAGCGGACCCATGCGCCTCGGCCTCGCGGACGCCTGGGCGGAGCCCTTCGCTGCGCCGCCCGACCTGCCGCCGTTGCTGGCCGCTGTCGCGGCCCTGGTGGCGGCGCAGCCGGAATCGGGGAGGATGGCGGCCCTGCTGTCGCGTCTCGGCGCCGCGCCCGTCTTTGCGGCCCTTGGGCTGCGACTGGCCGCAGCCCCGGTGGCGGAACCGCCGCCGGTCGAGTCCGCCGACCTGTTCGGCCTCACTGAAGATGTCGTGGCCCTGGCGCCGCCCTTCGGCGGCCTCGAGGCCGAGACTTTGACGGAGATCGTCGTGGCCTGCCGCGCCGCAGGCGCCGCCGACCTGCGCCTGACGCCCTGGCGGGTGCTCCTCGTTGTCGGCGTCGCCGACCGGGCGGGGCTCGTGGCGCGGCTCGGCCGCCTCGGCCTCATCGTCGCGGCCGACGATCCCTGCCTCGCCGTCACGGCCTGCGTCGGCGCTCCCGCCTGCCATCGTGCCACGGTGGCGACCCGCACCGACGCGGCGATGCTGGCCGGCCGGCTCGACGGGACGGGCTCCATCCACGTGTCAGGCTGCATCAAGGGTTGTGGTCGCCCGGCCGATGCCGCCTGGACGCTGGTGGCGCGCGATGGACGCTACGACGCCCATCGCGGCGGCGACGCGCATCCGCGCATCACAGGTTTGTCTTCCACCGGGGCCGCGAACTGGTTAAGCCGCGCCGAACGCGCGAGGGTTTCGTGACAACCGGTTATGACTACATCCGCGACGGCGCGGCCATCTACGGCCGATCCTTCGCCATTATCCGGGCCGAGGCCGACCTCGCGCGCTTCGAGGGCCCGGAAGAGCGCGTCGCCGTGCGGGTCATCCATGCCTGCGGCATGGTCGAGGTGTCGGCCGAAATCGCTTTTACGCCCGGGGCCGTGGTGGCCGCCATCGCGGCGCTCGAGGCCGGCGCTCCGGTGCTTTGCGACGCCCGCATGGTGGCCGATGGCGTCACCCGGGCCCGGCTGCCGGCCGGCAATGCGGTGATCTGCACCCTGAACGACCCGGAGGTCGCGGGTCGTGCGGCACTCACCGGCACAACCCGCTCGGCTGCCGCCGTGGACCTGTGGCTGCCCCACCTCGCCGGCGCCGTGGTGGCGATCGGCAATGCGCCGACGGCCTTGTTCCACCTGCTGGAACTGCTCGACGGCGGCGCCCCGCGACCGGCCGCCGTGGTGGGCATGCCGGTCGGCTTCGTGGGCGCCATCGAATCGAAGGAGGCGCTGCTGGCCCATGGCGTGCCTGCCCTCGTGGTGCGCGGCCGTCGGGGCGGCAGCGCCATGGCGGCCGCGGCCGTCAATGCGCTGGCGAGCGCGCGCGAATGAGCGGCACGTTGTTCGGCGTTGGTCTCGGCCCCGGCGATCCCGATCTCCTGACCGTCAAGGCGACGCGGGTGCTGGAGCGCGCCGATGTGGTGGCCTATTTCGCCAAGGCCGGGCGGCGCGGCCATGCGCGTGCGATCGCGGGCTCTTGGCTGAAGCCCGGCTGCACCGAGGTCCCGCTGCATTATCCGATCACCACCGAAGTGCCGTTCGCCCACGCGGATTACGCCGTTCAGCTCAGCGACTTTTATGCCGATGCCGCAGACAGGCTGGCGCACCATCTCGAGGCCGGTCGCGACGTCGCGCTGATCTGCGAGGGTGATCCGCTGTTTTACGGCTCCTTCATGCACCTGTATGCGCGGCTGAAGCCACGATTCCCGACCGCGGTGGTGCCCGGCGTCACCGGCATGTCGGGCTGTTGGACGGCGGCGGGCGCGCCGATGACCTGGGGCGACGATACGCTCACGGTGCTGCCCGGCACCCTGCCGGCCGATGCCTTGCGCGAGCGGCTGGCGCAGGCCGATGCGGTTGTGTTGATGAAGATCGGCCAGAACCTCGCCAAGGTGCGGGCGGCGTTGCACGAGGCGGGGCTGCTCGACCGCGCGCTGTATGTCGAGCGCGGCACCATGGAGGCCGAGGTGGTGATGCGCCTTGCCGACAAGCCCGACGACGAGGCGCCGTATTTCTCCGTCGTGCTGGTGCCCGGCGAGGGGCGTCGGCCGTGAGCGGCTCGCTCAGCGTCGTCGGCCTCGGTCCCGGCCCGGCCTATTGGCTGACGCCCGAAGCCGATGCCGTGTTGAAGGGCGCCACCGACCTCGTCGGCTACGCGCCCTATGTCGATCGCCTGCCGCAGCGGCCGGGGCAGGCGCGCCATGCCAGCGACAACCGGGTCGAACTCGATCGAGCCCATGCGGCGCTCGACCTCGCCCAGGCGGGCCGCCATGTGGCGGTGGTGTCGGGCGGCGATCCGGGGGTCTTCGCCATGGCGGCGGCCGTGTTCGAAGCCGTCGAGGCGCGGCCGGTGCATGAGCGCGACCTGCCGATCCAGGTGGTGCCGGGCATCAGTGCCATGCTGGCCGCCGCGGCCCGGCTCGGGGCACCGCTCGGCCATGATTTCTGCGCCCTGTCGCTCAGCGACAACCTGAAGCCTTGGACCGCGATCGAGCGCCGTTTGCGTGCCGCCGCCGATGGCGATTTCGTCATGGCCTTCTACAATCCTGTCTCCAAGGCGCGGCCGGACCGGCTGCGCGAGGCCCTGGCCCTGCTCGGCACCCTCAAGGCGTCCGACACCGTGGTGGCCTTTGCGCGTGCCATCGGCCGCCCGACCGAAAGCCTCAGCGTCACCACCTTGGCCGCAGCGGTCGATCAGCCAGCCGACATGAGTACGCTGGTGATCGTCGGGTCGAGCGAAACCCGCATTGTGGCGCGCCCGGCCGGGACGCCCTGGGTCCTGACGCCCCGGTCCTACCGGGCCGGCGCCTGATGGGCGATCCAGGCCAGCACGTCGTCGAGCCGGTCGGTTTCGGCTCGCGCCGGTATGAGGGGCCGCGCCACCATCAGCACCGGTATCCCGAGGTGTCGTGCCGCCGCGAGCTTCGGCGCGCTGGCCGTGCCGCCGCTGTTTTTGGTGACCAGCAGGGCGATGCCGTGTTGCGCCATCAGCGCCCTCTCGCCCGCGATCGTGAAGGGTCCGCGATCGAGCACGAGCGTGGCCCCGGGTGGCATCGCGGCCGCGTCGGGCGGGTCGATGGTACGGACCAGGTAGCGGTGCTGCGGCGCCCCACGGAAGGCCGCGAGGTCGAGCCGGCCGGTGGTGAGCAGCACGGAGGCGGCCTGTCGCGCCGCCAGCGCCGCCACGGCCGCTGCGATGTCGGGCACGTTCTGCCAGGCGTCGCCGGGCTCCGGCATCCAGGCGGCGCGCGAGAAGGCCAGCAGCGGCACGCCGAGACCGGTGCAGGCCGCGACCGCATGAGCCGAAATCCGGGCCGCGAAGGGATGGGTGGCGTCGATGACGGCCGCAACGCCTTCCGACGCCAGATAGGTCGCGAGACCGTCGGCGCCGCCGAAGCCGCCGATGCGGCGGGGCAGGGGCGAGGCGGCCGGCAC
>NZ_JARPVX010000101.1:0-11791 GCF_033947565.1 Lichenihabitans sp. Uapishka_5 | reverse complement strand
CATTGGCCGCGAAATTACCCCCTCAGGGGGTCACTATTGCGAGCGATTTTACACCCAGGATGGCCTGCTGCCGCCACGGACCGGGGTCGCCAGCGGCCTCCGCCCGCATCCATCCGGTCTTGCGCCGCTCGTCACCAAGCAGCCCGTCCAGGAACAACCCTGCCGAGACCGCAACCCGCTCCTGGCTGAACAAGGGCCGCAGCCGCGCCTTCACGTCCCGCAGCGACGACGCCCACAGTTCCAGCGTTTGCTCGATCGATGCTCCGCCCACACTATGACCTCCGGATCATGGTCGCTCAGAGATTCAGAACCTTAAGCAGAGCGCAACTGTAATGCAGTGTCAGGATAAGGATCGTTCGGGTTACAACGCATATGTGTGCGGCGTGAGCATTTTTTTGCAGCGGAATGTTAAGGTCTGACACCTAGGTCTAATCTACAGGTCATATATGACGGTAGTTCAATCCGATCGATTTCGAGATAGCACAATGCTCCCTTTTCGACGCTCAGTGTATCAAGAACAGAAAGGGTTTTTGGACGCACTCGATAGCTCGTTAGCGATCATCGAGTTTCTTCCTGACGGAACCATTCGTACTGCAAACCAGAACTTCTGTCACGCGCTTGGATATGAATTATCGGAAATTCAAGGCAAGCATCATCGTATCTTTGTACCTCACGACTTTGCTGAAAGCCAGGAATACGCGAACTTCTGGGCATCTTTAAAAAGCGGTGCTTTTGAATCGCGGGAGTACAAACGAATTGCGAAAGGCGGCCGTGAAATCTGGATTCAAGCGACGTACAATCCAGTAAAAGACCGCCGAGGAAACGTTTTTAAGGTCGTGAAAGTAGCAACCGATATTACCAAACACAAACTCAAGACCTCAGAGTTCGAAGGTCTGCTCAACGCGGTCTCCTTAGTTCAGGCTATGATCGAGTTCACAACTGATGGAACCATTGTGAACGCCAACAGCAACTTCCTCAGCTTGATGGGATACACACTCGAAGAGGTCCAGGGCCGTCACCATAGTATGTGCGTCGACCCTAGCTACGCCCGCTCACCAGATTATGCTGCCTTCTGGGCAAAGCTAAACAGAGGCGAATTCGTTGCCACCTCGTTCAAGCGTCTTGGTAAGCACGGTCGAGAGGTCTGGATCCAAGCATCGTACAACCCAATCTTCAATGCTAGCGGACAAATCGTGAAAATCGTTAAGTTTGCGACTGACATTACGGATCTGACGCAAATTGGCACTGGACTTGAGCGCCTTGCTAAAAACGATCTCACTCAGCCCATCAAGCGGCCATTCTCTCCTGCTTTCGAAAAACTGCGCACAGACTTCAACATCGCACATGAAAACTTGCGCGCCACAGTGCGGCTCATTGCGCAAAGCTCCGAGGAGATCCGTTCGGGAGCTTCAAGCATCGGCCAAGCAGCCGCAGATTTATCGCGCCGCACTGAACAGCAGGCCGCAAGCCTTGAGGAAACCGCAGCGGCCCTCGACGAGATCACCGCAACCGTGCGCAAAACCGCGGAAGGCGCGTCCCACGCCCGGGCCGTCGTGTCGACCGCCAAGAGCGACGCAGAGCAGTCGAGCGTCGTGGTGGGTCGCGCCGTCAAGGCCATGACGGGCATCGAGACCTCGTCGCAGCAGATCGGCCAGATTATCGGCGTCATCGACGAGATCGCGTTCCAGACCAACCTGCTGGCACTCAACGCGGGGGTCGAGGCTGCGCGGGCCGGTGAGGCGGGCCGCGGCTTTGCGGTCGTGGCCTCCGAGGTCCGCGCCCTGGCCCAGCGCTCGGCTGAGGCCGCCAAAGAGATCAAGGCGCTGATCGCGGCCTCGGCCCAGCATGTCGGCAGCGGCGTCCAGCTTGTGGGCGAGACCGGCCATTCCCTGCAGCGCATCATGGCGCAGGTGACGGAGATCAACGCGGTTGTAACCGACATCGCCGCCTCGGCCCAGGAACAGTCGACCGGTCTGGATCAGGTCAACACGGCCATCAACCAGATGGATCAGGTAACGCAGCAGAATGCCGCCATGGCTGAGGAGTCGACAGCGGACAGCAAGAGCTTAGCACAGGAAACCGAGGAGCTCGCGAACCTCGTCGGCCGTTTCAGGATCGCGGATGGCAGCCCCAGCGGCATGGGACAAGAGCAGATCACGAAACCAACGTCGCTCGCTCTCCGACCAAGCGTCAAGGCTGTGGCAGGGCTTAAGCGCACCGTCCCGATACAGAAGCTGGTTGCGAA
This sequence comes from Lichenihabitans sp. Uapishka_5, assembly GCF_033947565.1. Classification (NCBI taxonomy): domain Bacteria; kingdom Pseudomonadati; phylum Pseudomonadota; class Alphaproteobacteria; order Hyphomicrobiales; family Lichenihabitantaceae; genus Lichenihabitans; species Lichenihabitans sp. Uapishka_5. The sequence goes on along the minus strand of NZ_JARPVX010000101.1, from coordinate 9,546 downwards.
TGGGGCTCCGGTCGCTACTGGCGTAGACGAGTGGCAGGAGTTCTGAGTACTCCCTGGTGCGCAATCACGATACGCCCGCACGTGCACGTCGCTGGATCTGCGGTGCATTCGGTCTTCCGGGCAACCTACAGGCCCAGTTCGCGAGCATGCCCTAGGCCGCGACGGGAGGTCGGCCTCAAGCCGGTGAACGGATCCAACTTGCTGGCCCGTTCCGGCGCTCGGTAGAGCGGCTCATTCGCGTTCGATCGCAGGTCCTTGCGGATGGTGTTGCGCGACAATCCTGTGCGTCGCGAGATCTCCCGGATCGGCATCCCTTCGCGGAAGGCCCAGCGCCGGATAACGCTCAATAATGCCATGTCGATCACTCCATGACCCCCGACCAACAAGCCAGGGGTGGTTCAGACACGGGTCACTTCTCGATGAAAACTTCGGGCTCTGCCGGGTCCTTCCGCACTTCTGGTGCAACCCCGAGTCGAAGCGTCACGTCGTTTAAATCGGGAACACGTTGCACGCCGAGAGGATGAGCAAACGCCTGCTGCCTCTCGTTTCCGGTGACCTCGTCGTCGATCAGGTCCAGCCTGAGCCCGGTTGCTTGACCATTATCACCCACCCGCGCAACGCATTAGCTTCCTGTCCGGCCTGTGGCCGAGCCTCGGCACGGCTACACTCGCACTACACACGGACGCTCGCCGATCTACCCTGGCAGGGGAGGCGCGTCCGCATCACAGTCCGGACACGACGGTGGCGGTGTGCGGTAGACGACTGCCCACGCCGCATCTTCACTAAGCGCCTGACGGACATCGCGTTGCCCCGGGCAAGACGCACGGGCCGGCTTGACGATGTTCAGCGTCACCTCGGTCTCGCGCTCGGCGGCAAGGGTGGTACCCGCTTGGCTGCACGTCTCGGCATTCCGGCGAGCGGTGATGAGTTCCTGCGCCCGCTGCGGAGCCGCGCGCCCGCCGAGCAGGAGCGATCGCCGCGTGTGCTCGGCGTCGACGACTGGGCGTGGCGACGCGGCCAGTGCTATGGAACCATCCTCGTCGACCTTGAGCGGCAACGTGTCGTCGACCTGCTGCCCGATCGCGAGGCGGCTACCCTCGCGGGTTGGCTGCGCGACCATCCCGGCACCGAGATCGTGGCGCGTGACCGCGCGGGCGCTTACGCTGATGGCGTGCGACGCGGCGCACCCGGGGCCGTCCAGGTCGGCGACCGCTTTCACCTGCACTGCAACGGCTCCGAGGCGTTGTTCCGAGTGATCGAGCGACACCGTAGTGCCTTCGGCCGTCTTGCCCGTACGCTCGTGCAGGTAGATGCAACTCTTCCACCGCCCGAGCCGCTGCCGCGGAGCCTGGTCGAGCAGCAACACCGGCAGAGGCGAGACGCACGCGATGCGCGGTTCTGCCACGTCGCGGCGCTGGCTCAGGATGGTGCGGGCATCCGCGCCATCGTGCGCGCGACAGGCCTTGCCCGCAACACCGTCCGAAGCTGGCTGCGTATGGGTGCGGTACCGACGTGGTGCCGGGGCGAGCGGGCGCGCATCACCGATCCGTTCCGCTTGTACCTCAACCAACGTCTGAGCGAGGGTGAGCACAACGTGACCCGGCTCTGGCAGGAGATGCGCGTGCTCGGCTTTTCAGGCGGCGCCATGGCGGTGCGAGCCTGTGTGGCTGAACTGAGGGGCGCGCCCGCTCGGCCCCGTGTCGTTCGCGGTCAGGTCTGGCACCCACCCACGCCACGGCGGACGACGCGCCTGCTTCTACTCGGCAACGATGTATCGGGACTTGATGGTCGTTTCCTGGCCGCCATTGTCGGAACGATTCCGGAGATCGGACGCGCAGTCGAAGAGGCACGCGCCTTCCCGGCTTTGCTGCGGGCCCACGACTCTGAGGCACTCGGTCCGTGGCTGGCGCGTTGCCGGGGCGGTCCGCTGCGAGGACTGGTCGCCGGGCTCACCCGCGACCGCGCCGCCGTAGAAGCTGCGCTCGCGTTGCCCTGGTCAACGAGCCCGGTCGAGGGGCAAATCAGTCGTTTGAAGATGATCAAGAGGGCGATGTACGGCCGCGCGAAGCTCAACCTGCTCCGTGCCCGCGTGCTCAAGGCATGATCCGCCTTGTCTGCACCAAAAGTGCGGAAGGACCCTCCGCCGGGTCAACTCTCAGTGGAAATCAACACACTTGCTTCTGGACGGAGTGAAGCCCCGCGTGCATTGACCACGCCGCGATGGGGCAACCGGCCCAGAGAACGGCTCAATTGGATACGATTTTCGGCATGACGAACGAGATCGCGGACACACACGTCAACGAGCGGCCTGAACCCACTTCGTCGTCCATGACCCGGTGGGTTGGCCTGACGATCCTTGGCGTTCTGGCAGCGCTCGTCGCCTGGTACGCCGTCTCGGACAGATGGACGCCCTACTCGAATACAGCAACCGTCTCGGCCTATGTGGCGCAGCTCGCGCCACGGGTCTCAGGACCAGTGGTCGAGGTGCTGGTTCAGGACAACGCCCGAGTCAAGGCGGGCGATGAACTCTTTCGGATCGACCCGACCCTTTTTGAGATTGAGGTCCGTCGGACGGAAGCGGAGCTTGCGCAGGCACTTCAGACGAATTCTGCGAGTTCCGCCGGCTTGAACGCTGCCCAGGCCCGGGTCGCGCAGGCGCAAGCCTCACTCCAGAACGTGCGGGCCTCCTCGAGCCGCATTCTTCAGCTGGTGGAACGAGGTGTCTATGCCGCATCGCGCGGTGATGATGCCAAAGGCCAGCTTCGCACCGCGGAGGCCGAGCTCGCTGCCGCTCAGGCGCAGCTCGAACAAGCCAAGCGCGAACTCGGGCAAACCGGTGCTGAGAACCCACAGGTTATCGCGGCACAGGCGGGCGTGCAAAAGGCCCGGACCGACTTGATCAACACCACCGTCGTCGCCTTGACGGATGGCCTAGTCAGCAATCTTTTGTTGACCGTGGGTCAATACGCCACCGCCGGGCAGCCGGCCCTCACCATGATCGACACCCGGGGCGGCTGGATCGTCGCCGACTTCCGGGAAAACCAACTCGGCAACCTGAAGCCGGACGACGTCGTTCGCATCGCCTTCGACGTTGCGCCAGGTCGGATCTTCGATGGGGTGGTCGAGAGCATCGCCTGGGGCATCGACACCGGGCGTCAGGCGAAATCGGGAAACCTCGTCCGCACCGAGACCGACGTGCGGTGGTTCGATCCGGCGCGCCGCATTCCGGTTCGGATCAAGCTGCCGCCCCTGGACAATCTGCCGCCCAACATCCGGGTTGGGTCTAAGGTTGCCGTCATTGTGAATGCCTCAGGGACGGACGGTCTGACGTGGTGGTTGTCAAATGTACTTCTGCGCATTTCGACCGCCCTGTCCTATCTCTACTGAAGATCGGCATGACAGCCCTTCCTCGTCCCGACACAACGCTTGACCCGCATTTCGCACTTCGCTGTGCGATAGGCATCACTTTGACCTATGTGCTCGTGGAGCCGCTCGGGGTTCAGCCCGCCAGCATTCTTCCAGCGATGGCGGTCTCGCAGATCTGCTCACAACGGGGGGATTACAGCCCGTCCAAGACCTTCGTCGGCGCGGTCATTACCATCGCGATCATCTGGATGACCTTCGGCGTGACCACCCTCGTCCGTGAGGAGATGCTGGTGTTCGTCAGCGTGATCCTCGCCATCCTTTACGGTGCCTTCTACTTCCTGCTCCGAACCGGCAATCCATTGGCGATCCTCGTTATCATCTTCACGACCTTGCTTTCCGTTCTGTCGGCGGAGTCGCCCGCCGCCGCGGAAGCCATGCGCGACGCCTACACGGTCACCTCCATCGTCACGGCGTTGTTGGTGCCGGTTCTGAACCTTGTTCTCCCGGTGTCACGGGTGGACGCCTCACCGGCCGCCGTGGCGGCTGCACCGGCCGGGGATCCGCAAGCTGGAATGCAAGCTTTGCTCCGCGTGCTGGCTCTTGCGCCGATCCTGTTCGGATTGTGGTTCGTCTTCCCGCCCTCCGACGTTATCATGCCGATCATGGCCTGCCTCGTATTAGCCTATCCGACCCGGAGCGCGCAGCGAACGGAGACGTTCGAGCGCCTGACGGCAACCATGCTGGGCGGGGTTATCTCGTTGGCGATTCTGCTGCTGTTCTCGTGGCAAGCTCAGTTCCCGGCCCTGTACCTCCTGATCTTCCTGGTCGCCTTGTGGTTCACCAGGAGGATGGTCACGGGCCCGGCTTCGGTGAACACCTACCAGGTCAGCCTCACCGTGATCGCCGGGCTGGTCTCGACGGGAATGACGTCGAGCCATCCCATGCAGGACGCGGTGCAGCGGCTCGTTCTGACTTTCGGGGGGACCGCGATGGCCCTGGCAGGCTTGGTGTTCCTTGCGTCGATCCTCGTCTGGCGTCCGCGAAGGACTCGGGCCGGCAACGAAGACCTTGCGTATTGGAGATCGCCTCACGTCGGGCAGGGCTGACGAGTTCTTCGTCGACCTGACGAAAAGCAAGGTTCATGGCGCTCAGCGTGCCTGCCGCGTCTACCCTCGACGGCCGCAGGTCCCGTCCCTTGAGGAACAGCGGATGTCCAAGCTCGACGTGTGTCGCCGAGGGGAGTTCGCCTGACGACCGTCGCACGGCAAACCCCGGCTATCGTCTTCACCAACCGTCAACGCCGATTGAGACTCTTCGGAGCAATTACGTGGGCACGGGCACGGGCAATCGCTTCCGATCTCAGCAAGCAAAGCGCGGCCCGCTGGCGTCAAGCCGTAACGGACCATGCTTGTGCCACTGCAACCGGCGGGCGTGGCGGTCACGATGGAGCACCAGCCGCGCTTGACGCACCGTCCGATCGGACCAGCCGTGACCGGCTTCGGACCATCCAGAAGCGTCCTCATCAACGCAAGTTCGGCTTCGCGTGGCGTACGCATGTTTAATGGGCCTCGATCGGGCCGGACGTCTTCTGCGGCTTCTTCAGCAAGGCCACAGCTGCAAGGCTGATGATCAAGCCGACCCCGATGATCCAGAAGGCGTCGCTGTAGGCCATCACGTAGGCTTCGCGCCGCACCTGCGTGGCGAGCAGGCCGAGGGCTTGCGCCCGGGCCATCGCCAGGTCGTGCACATGGGCCTGCATGCCCACGATCAGGCCCGCCAGCCGCGATTGCGTCAGCGTGGCGTTCTGCGTCATGGCTTCGGCCAACACCGAAAAGTGGAAGTGCTCGCGTCGGTCGATCACGGTCGACAACATGGCGATGCCAATCGAGCCGCCGAGGTTGCGCATCATGTTCGACAGTGCCGAGGCATCGGCCGTGTCGCGCGGCGCAAGACCGGCCGTCGACATCTGGCTCAAGGGCACCGTGAACAGGGGTTGGCCCGCGGCCCGCAGGAGCTGTGGCAGGACCAATTGATCCATGCCGACATCGTGGGTGAGGTTGACGTTGATGAAGCAGCTCGCCGCGAACAAGAGGGTGCCGGCGATTACCAGGAGGCGCGGGTCGAAGCGTTTCATCAGGATCGGCATGGCTGGAAACAGCACCAGCTGGGGTAGGCCGCTCCACATCACGACGTAGCCGATCTGCTCGGCATTGTAGCCCTGAATCTGGGCGCAATAGACCGGGATGACGTAGATCGAGCCGAACGACACGGCGCCGAGCACCGTCATCAGAAGACAGCCGCCGCCAACAGAGCGGTTCTTGAGCACCCGCAGGTTGATGAAGGGGGTCGCGGCCATCAGTTCGCGGACAACGAAGCCCAGGATGCCGAACACCGCGAGCAACGTGCCTTCGATGATGATCGGCGACCCGAACCAGTCCTTGCGTTGCCCTTCCTCGAGCACGAAGGTCAGGGCCGGAAGTCCCGTGGCCATCAGGCCAATGCCGAGCCAGTCGCCCTTGGCGAGTTCGCTCAACCGGAGCGGCGCCTTGTCGAGCGCGTAGAGCTGCAGGCCGAGGGCGATGGGACCGGGAACGAGGTTCAGGTAGAAGATGTAGTGCCAGGACAGATTGTCCGTCAGCCAGCCACCGACCGTCGGGCCGATGGCTGGCGCGAAGGTGGCCGTGAGGCCGAACAGCGCGATGCCGACAGCCTGCTGCGATTTCGGCAGCTTGGTTCGCACGATGGTGATCGCGGTCGGGATCAGGACGCCGCCCGTGAAGCCCTGGCCGGCCCGGAAGAAGATCATCTCGGTCAGGCTCGTCGAAAGCGCGCAGGCGATCGAGAACCCGATGAACATCGCAGTGTTAAAAGCAAGATAGCGACGCAGCCCGAAGATCGAGCCGAGCCAGCCCGTCAGCGGGATCACGATGATCTCGGCCATCAGATAGGCCGTCGAAATCCAGCTGCCTTCCTCGGACGAGGCTCCGAGCGCTCCCTCGATGTCGCTCAGGGACGAGTTGGTGATCTGGATATCGAGGATGGCCGTGAAGGCGCCGAGGATCGCGGCCGTGACGGCTAGCCAATCCCGCAGCGAGGCTTTTTCAGGGTTGGGGGTCATGAACGGCCCGGAGAACTGAGGAGACTTTGATAAGGTCCCGCTCCTACCAGGGCGGGCGACTTCCCCCCGTGTTAGGCACCGGGGAAAGGGGGATCAGCGCGACGGGGTCTTGGCCTCGGCCATGCCGATCCGGGTCGGCTCGACGCCATGGGAGACGCCGTTGCGCGTCTCGACCGTGGCTTCGACCGAAAGACCAGGGCGCAAGCGGGACAAAAAGGCATCGTCGCTCGCGAGCGTGATCTTCACGGGGACGCGCTGCACCACCTTGGTGAAGTTGCCCGTCGCATTCTCAGGCGGCAGCAACGCGAATTGTGCGCCGGTGCCGGGTGAGAAGCTGTCCACGCGGCCGTGAAAGACATGACCCCCGAATGCGTCGACCGTGAACTCGACCGGCTGGCCGACATTCATGTCGCCGAGCTGGGTCTCCTTGAAGTTTGCCACGAGGTAGATGTCGCGACCGGTGGGAACAACGGTGAGAAGGGCGGTGCCGGCCTGAATAAGCTGTCCGATGCGGAGCGATCGATCCCCCACCACGCCGTCGATCGGCGCGTGGATTGTGGTGTAGCTCATGTCGAGTTCGGCCTTGTCGAGCTTGGCCTGGGCACCGGCGATCGCCGCGAGCGCGCTCTTAGCCAAGGCGCCATAGGTCGTGACCTGCTTCTCTGCCGCGTCGAGGGCGGCGCGGTTCTTGTTGAGGGTCGCCGTGCGCTGCAGCAGGTCAGAGGCGGTTTGCTGCGCGCGCTGCGAGGTGCCGGCCCCGGACGCGAGCAGGTCGCCATAGCGTTTGGCTTCCTGGCTCGCGAAGGTCACTCCGGCCTCGGCATTGCTGACGTCGGCCTTGTTCGATTCGACCTGGGCCTCCTGCTGGACAACGGCGGCCTTGTAGCCTTCGAGCTGTGCTTGCGCCTTCTCGAGATCCGCTTGCGCCTCCGTGATGGCGAGCCTGTAGTCCCGTTGGTCGATCGTGGCCAGGACGTCACCGGTCTTGACCGCTTGGTTGTCGGTGACGAAGACGGCCGACACGAAGCCCGCCACCTTGGGGGCCACAGTCACCTTGTCGGCTTGGAGATAGGCATTGTCGGTGGTCTCCTGAAAGCGACCCACGGTCCACCAATGCCAGCCGTAGTGGCCGCCGCCGCCAAGCCCAGCCAGGAGCAGGACCGCGAGGATCAGCTTGCCTTTGCGACGCTTGGGTTGCACGAGCGTGGGCGCCTGGGCCACAGCCGCCAACTGGGGCGATGTCGGATGGACCGGGACCGCGGGGAGCGACGCCGGCACAGGCTCAGGAGAAGCAGTGCGGGCCGTCGTCTCGGTCAGGTAGATGGCGGTCTCGGCCGGCGTTGGCTGCCGGTCGGCGTCATCGATTGTGCGACGGGGGGGAACGAGGCTATCCATATCCGCGATCTTGATGAACGAAACGGTAGTGTTCTGATATGCACTGGGATAGATGAACGCAAGCTTGATGCGAGGGGACAACGTGACAGAGATGTTGGATGCGTCGACCGGTGGAACTCTGTCGGGGCGAGGTGCCGCTGCATCGCGGCCCTTGCCGGACATCATGAGCAGTAAGCCAAGGCGCTACACGGGCGGGCGTCCCTCGCAGGCGGAGGCGCTTCGCCGGGATGAGCGTCTCGTCGAGATCGCGGCCGGGATGTTCATGGAGCGCGGCTTCGACGCGACGACCATCGACGCCGTCGCTGAGGCCGCCAGCGTCGGCAAGGCGACTCTTTACGCCCGCTACAAGGACAAGGGCGCCCTGTTTGCCGCCGTGTTTCGGCGCCAGATCGATCGCTGGCTCGCCCCGCTGGGACAAGCAGCCGCGACGCCGGTCTCAGGATCGGTCGAGGATGTTCTGCTTGCGATGTCACGGGCCATGATGGCTTCGGCCCTCGCCCCCGAAGCTGTGGCGATCAACCGCATTCTGATTGCTCAGGCGCTGCGCTTTCCCGAACTTGCCCAGATGGCGCATCAAGAAGGGTGGCAGCGAAGCATCGCGGCGCTCGCGGCCGTTCTCCAGCACTTCGTTGACGATGGTCAGATCAGCGTGACAAACTGCGACCTCGCGGCGGACCTGTTCCTAAGCCTCGTGGTCGGGCGGCAAACACGCCTGGCGATGCTCGGCATCGACACCGATCCGGCGCAGGTCGATCACCGCATTCGGGCAGCCGTTCGCCTATTCCTCGATGGCGTGAGGGCGTGCTGAGCACACGACAGTACCCGCTCACATGTCAGCGATCAGCCGCGTCGGTCCAAGTCGATGGTTCTGAACACTCGCGGTTCCTGCCAGGAACGGCCGCTTTCAAGCGACGCTATTCGCTGCCGGAACGACCTGGATGGGCGCAGAGCAGTCTGGCTGCTTTCACCGGGGTGCTGCCGATCCTAGTCCGTCGCAGGTGAGTGCCGCGGCGTCACCGTTTCGCGCGCACATGGAAGCCGTCAAAGCCGCGACGCATATCGGTGACGCCACAAGCCAGGTACACCCGCAGGTTTGCCGGAGGCGCGATCATGCTAAGGCCGAGATCACCTGCCGCAACGCTGCCGCATCGACCGCGCCCGTCAGGCGCAGCTTGATCCCCGACGGCAGTTCCACCTCGATGCTGGCAGGTTCATTCCCCTCGAAACGCCTGTCGACAACAGACGGTGGCTCGCCTGCCGGCAAGGCCGCCACGGGCGGATCAGGCATCACGCTCACGGGAACGAAGCCCGTCAGTTCGCCGGTCCGGAACTGCTTACGCCATGTGTAGGACTGGCCGCTGCTGATCCCGTGCATGCGGCAGGTCAACGAGGCCGACGAGTTCGGTGCAACACCCTGCGCCAGGATGCGCAGCTTCTCCTCCGTGCTCCAGCGCCGCCGCCGTTCCGCACCAGTCAGGACCTCGGCGCGGACCTCCCGACCCCTCGTACGACCACTCCCGAGCCCGCTCTCCGCCGCATCGTCCATTCCACCCACCCCAATCAGGGGTCAGAGTCTCATGGCCGCAGAATGCCGCAAGACGGGGTTCGGCTGCTTTCAATTACCCACAAGTCGCTGGCCGGCTGATTTTCTCCGATTTGTTGTCGGC
>NZ_JARPVX010000100.1:0-11881 GCF_033947565.1 Lichenihabitans sp. Uapishka_5 | reverse complement strand
GCCGTCGGGCGGCTGGCCCACCGGCTGTTGCAGGCGCTGCCGGACCTGCCCGCCGCCGAGCGGGCCGCCGCAGCCACGCGGCACATGGCGGTACATGGCGCGAAGCTCGAGCCCGACCACCAGGCCACGCTGGTGCGCAACGTGCTGGCGGTGCTGGACGACCCCGAGATCCAGCCCCTGTTTGGCCCCGGGTCGCGGGCCGAGGTCGGGGTGGCTGGGCGTGCGACGCTGCCGGATGGCCGCCCGATCGAGATCGCGGGCCAGATCGACCGGATCGGCGTCACGGAGGACGCGGTGCTGATCGCCGATTTCAAGACCGGGCGTCCGCACGCGGCCGACACGATCCCGCAAAGCTTTGTGGCGCAGCTGGCGCTCTACCGGGCCGCCGTGGCGCCGCTATATCCTGGCAAGCCCGTCCGAGCCTATCTGGTGTGGACGGCCGGGCCAACCGTCATGGAAATACCGGGCAGGCGCCTCGATGCAGCCCTGGCTGAACTTACGGCCGCGCCGGACGATTGAAGCTCCACAGCATCGGAGCATCGGACATGAAGGTCGCGTGTATCGGATTGGGATCGATGGGCCTCGTCATGGCCCGCAATCTGCTGAAGGCCGGGCATGACCTCACGGTGTGGAACCGGTCGCCAGAGCCGGCGGCGGTGTTGGGGCGCGAAGGGGCGGGCCACGCCACGACGGCGGCCGATGCGGTTGCGGGCGCGGAGGCCATCGTCACCATGCTGGCCAATGACGCGGCCGTGCGCGCCGTGTTCCTCCAGGACGGCGTCCTCGACGCGATGTCGAGCACAACCGTGCACGTGAACTGCGCCACGATCTCGATCGCCCTCGCCGAGGAACTGGCCGAGGCTCATCATGGGCGCGGCATCGCCTATGTGGCGGCACCTGTCTTTGGCCGTCCCGATGTGGCGGCGACGGGCGGCCTCAACATCGTCGCGGCGGGCCCGCGGCCGGCGATCGCGGCAATTCAGCCGCTGCTTGACGCGATCGGCACCAAGACCTGGGTGGTGGGCGAGGAGCCCGAACAGGCCAATGCGGTGAAGATCGGCGGCAACCTGATGATCGCGGCGGCGATCGAATCGATGGCCGAGGCGACGGCGCTGGGGGCTGCCACCGGCGTCGACGCCAAGACGATGCTCGACATCTACACGGGCACGATGTTCGCCTGCCGAGCTTATCAAAGTTATGCGCCGATGATTGCCGAACGCCGCTACGAGCCGGCCGGCTTCAAGCTGGCGCTCGGCCTCAAGGATGTGCGGCTGGCCCTGGCGGCCGGGGATGCGGCCAACGTGCCGCTGCCCTTCGCCAGCGCCTTGCGGGATGCCATGCTGGAGGCCGTGGCGGCCGGCGATGGCGACAAGGACTGGTCGGCACTGGCCGAAACGGCACGTCGCCGTGCGGGTCAGGGGCGCGGCTGAAGCCTCAATGCCACCCACTGAGGGCGGCGTTCTCCTGCCTCAATGAGCCGGGATGGCCTCGGGGGACGGCGCCGCCGCGACCTTCACGAGGGGCGAGACCGGCGTTGCCGCTTGTGCGGCCTCGGCCGGCGCGGGTGCCTTCGCGGCCGGCAACGCCGTTGTCGGCTTCGCATGGGTGTTGCGGGCCACAATGTGCTTCGGCGCCGGCTTCTTCACAGGCTCGACAGCCGGTGCAGGGACGGGAGCAGCCTGCGCCGCCGCCGCCACGATGGCCGGGGCCGCCTCGGGGGTTTCGCCCGAACCGAGGTTGAGGAATTTGTGGAAGAAGCCGTCCGTTTCAGACTTCGGTTCCGTGCTGGCATAGGCGGACGGTGCCGCCGTGAAGGGGGACGGCGCGGCAGCGGCGCTGGTCTGGGCCACAACAGTGCCGGTCGGGGTGGCGTCCGCCGTCTGCAACGCCGCAGCCTTCGCGCTCGGCACAGAAGCCTTGCTGCGGGCCGCCGCGACCTGCACAAGCGCCGGCTTCGCCTTCGGGGTCTCGTCTAGCGCGATCTCCTGGGCGCCGGCCGCCAGGGCGTCGGGGCGGCTGACCTCGGCGACGCGATGCGTGAATTCAGGGTTCTGGCCGCCGTCCGCGTAAACGATCTTGATGGGCTTAGTGCCCTTGGCCACCAGTTCGGCCACCGCCTTGTCGTCGACAGCTTCCTTGGCCGCGATGGCGGCTTCGGTGTCGCGATTGGTGTTCAAGCCCGGGCATGGCGACAGCGCGTCGAAACGGCCGGTCTTCGGGCTGGCGCCGAACACGTAATGCTTGTCGCAAACGCCGACCGGCGTTTCCTGCTTGGTGACCTCGAAATAATCGGCTCCGCGCTTGATCTCCTTCCAGAACGGCATGTTCGGGTCGAGCCGCAGCTTGGCCATGTTGTCGGCCGTCATGCGGAACGGGAAGCTCTGCATCTGGATCTGCCGTTGACCGCCCGCAAAGCTGTCACGCGCTACCGCATAGATTTCCTCGATCTGCTTGTCGGTCATCGAGAAGCAGCCGGCCGAGGAGCAGATGCCGTGCACCATGATGTTGCCGCCCACATAGCCGTGGGCGCGGTCATAGGCGTTCGGGTAGCCGACGTTGAACGACAGGTAATAATGCGAGTTCGGGTTCATCGAGCCCGGCGCGATCGTATAGAAGCCTTCCGGCACCTGGCGGTCGCCTTCGGTCCTCTTGGGACCAAGCTGGCCCGACCAACGGCACATCGGATAGGTCTTCAGATGGACGTAGGTGCCGTCCTTCTTCTGCTTCCAGACCTCGAATTCCGCTTCCTTCTTATAGGCGCGGATCAGCATGGGGGCGTTCTGGTCGGTGTCCTTCGCCTTCATCAGGGCGATCGTCTCGGGCGACAGCGGCGAATAAGCCTTGTAGCCCGTCATGCCGGTTTCGCTCGGCCCGTCGCATCCTGCCAGCAGGCCGGCGAACCCGATCGCGACCGCGGCGGAAAGAAGCTTCATGGAACGGCTGAGCGCCATACTGACTCGTCCATCTTCCGCGCGCGAGACTGGACCCGTTGCACGCGAACCCCGCCCGAGGCTTACGCCTTCTATCCTTACCGAAGCCTTACAACAAGCGGCGCGCGCGAGTCCCGGACAGCATCGTCGAAAAGTTCCCGTCCAACGCAAGAAATTTTCGGTTGGTCGTCATAGAGGCGCGATCGCGCCGAACGCCGGCGCGCCCTTCGCTCGCCGATGGCTCTGGACAGGACGGTGAGGATCGGTTCTCCATCCAGCCAAGGGGTGGCGAATCCGTTGTGCATGGCTTGAACGCCTTGGGGAGGGCTGCGTGAGCATGCGGACGCAGAGGAGATCGCGCATTCTCGATCGGGTGCGCCGATGGGGCTACGGCCTGTTGACCTTGGCGACGCTGTCGGGTGCGCGACCGGCCCTCGGCGCCGACGGGTCGGCAGCGGCGGCGACACTCGCGCCCGATGCCGGCGACCCGAAGATCCGGCAATTCCTTGATCTTCTCGTCGACCCCGCGGTGCGTCGCTACCTCGAGCAGAGCCAAGGCACCGCGTCCCACGCCGAAGCGACCCACCGCCCCGACGTGATGAGCGTCAGCCTCGCGGCACGCCTCGACGCCCTTCGCCAACACCTCGGCGACCTTCTCCGGTCGTCGCATGAATTTCCGTCGCAGGCCCATATGGCGCATGAGATGGCCGTCGATGCGGCACAAAGCTGGGGTGGCCTGTCGATCACGCTCGCGGCCCTGGCCGTCTTCGTCGCCATGGGGTACGGCGCCCAGGCCCTCTTCCACCTGATCGGCAAGCCTTTCCGCCGATGGCTGCTGGCCCTGACCCTCGACGCGGTCGACGAGCGGGTCCGCGCCGTCTTCGCCCGATCGCTCTACGGCATCGGCTTATTGGCTTCCTTCGCCCTGGGCAGCATCGGCGCCTTCCTGTTGTTCGACTGGCCCAGCCTCATCAAGGAACTGCTGCTCGCTTATCTTCTGGCGTTCGTGTCCGTGCGGCTCGCCACGATCCTCGGCCGGTTCCTGCTGGCGCCGGGTGCCGAACGCTTCCGAGTGGTGCCCGTCCCAACCCCGACCGCATGGTTTCTGTATCTCCGCCTCGTCGCCTTCATGATCGTCCTGGCCTTCGGCAATGCCACGATCGAGGTCTTGTCGCGGTTCGGGCTGTCCGACATCGCGGCAGAGCTCGGGCGCGACTGCCTCGGACTGGCCCTCATGGCGATGGCCTGCGAGGCGATCTGGCGGATGCCGCGCAGCGAGCCGATCGAGGCTGGCGACGGTCGCCTGCATCGACATCGCCTGCGAGCCTCCCTGCTCACGGTAGCCTGTGCGGTGCTCTGGCTCTGCTGGGTCGCGCAAGCCCGTACGGCATTCTGGCTCGTCGCTTTCGCCACCGGCCTGCCGATCATCACTGCCGTGGGCCGGATGTCGGTGCTGCACATCCTGCGCCCCGCCGGGGCTGGACCCGACGGAGACGCCCGTTCGTTGCAGGCGCTATTGTTCGAACATGGCGTGCGGAGTTTCGTGTTGATCGGCGCCGCCCTGGCGCTGGCCTGGATCTTCGGCGTCGATCTCGCCTCGCTGACCATGGAAGATACATTGACGACCCGCCTCGTGCGGGCGGCGGTGAGCGTGGCCGTCATCGTTCTCGGCACCGAGTTCCTGTGGACCACCATCCGGGCGGTGCTCGACCGCAAGATGCGGCAGCCGATCCCCACGGCGGCGGAAGGCTTCGATGCAGGGCACGCGGCCCGCATGCAGACGCTGCTGCCCATCGTGTCGAATATCCTGCTGGCGGCCCTAGCGCTCGTGGCCGCCATGATGGTTCTGGGCGCCCTCGGCGTGCAGATCGGGCCGCTCATCGCGAGCGCAGGCGTGGTGGGGGTGGCGATCGGCTTCGGCGCCCAGACGCTCGTCAAGGACGTCATCTCCGGCATCTTCTACCTCGTCGATGACGCCTTCCGCATCGGCGAGTACATTCAGAGCGGCAGCTACAAGGGCACGGTCGAGTCCTTCAGCCTGCGCTCGGTGAAGCTGCGCCATCAGCGCGGCGCGCTCTACACGATTCCGTTCGGCAGCCTCGGAGCCGTGCAGAACCAGAGCCGCGACTGGGTGGTGGACAAGATCGTCCTCAACGTGCCCTACGGCACCGACCTCGAGCGCGTCCGCAAGCTGATCAAGAAGATCGGCATCGATCTGACCGAAGACGCCGACTTCGGCGCCGATATCCTCAGCCCGCTGAAGATGCAGGGCGTGGCGCAGTTCGGCGATTACGCGATCCAGATCCAGACCAAGATGATGACACGGCCCGGAGACGCACAATTTGCGGCGCGGCGGCGGGCGCTGCTGATGATCAAGCAGGCCTTCGAGACCAACAACATCGGCTTCGCGGTGCCGACCGTGCAGGTCTCGGGCGATGTCCCGCAAGGGGCCGGCGCCTCGGCGCTGATGGCGGTGTCACGCCGCGCCGCCGCCGAGGACGCGGGCCTGGCGGGCTAAGCGCGCCGCCCGATGGCCAGGAACTTTGCCGCGCGTGCGTCGCGCACGGCTTCGGGCTCCATGCCCTTGAACTCCGCAAGCGTCTTCGCCACCGCATCCCCGGCCGCCCTGATGGCGGCCTGCGGGTCCCGGTGGGCGCCGCCCGACGGCTCGGGGATGATGGCATCGATGATGCCGAAGCGCAGCAGGTCCTGCGCCGTGATCTTCATATTGGTGGCCGCGTCCTCGGCCCGGGACGAGCTCTTCCACAAGATCGCCGCCGAAGCCTCGGGGGACGCCACGGTATAGATGGAATGTTCGAGCATCAGCACCTTGTTGCAGGTGGCGATCGCGACCGCACCGCCCGAACCGCCCTCGCCGATCACCACCGCCACATTGGGGGCACCAAGCGCCAGGCACGCCTCGGTCGAACGCGCGATGGCCTCGGCCTGACCGCGTTCCTCGGCCTCGATGCCCGGAAAGGCGCCCGCCGTATCCACGAAGGAGATGGCCGGCAGGCCGAACTGATCGGCCAGCTCCATCAGCCGGCGCGCTTTGCGATAGCCCTCGGGCTTCGCCATGCCGAAATTGTGTCGGATCCGGCTGTCGGTGTCCCAGCCCTTTTCCTGCCCCATGACGCAGACCGACTGGCCGCGGAAACGCCCAAAGCCGCCCACGATGGCCTCGTCTTCGCCAAAAGTCCGGTCGCCCGCGAGCGGCGTGAAATCCGTCACCAGGGCCTTCACGTAGTCGTAAAAGTGCGGGCGCTGCGGGTGGCGGGCCACCTGGGTCTTCTGCCAGGGTGTCAGGCTCAGGTAGAGGTCGCCCAGCGCCTTGTCGGCCTTCACCTCGAGCCGCGTCAGCTCCTCGCCGATCGACACGGCCCCGCCGCCATTGGCCACAGCCCGCAGCTCCTCGATCTTGGCCTCGATATCGGCAACGGGCTTTTCGAAATCGAGGTAGGAACGCATCGGGTCGGGCACATCCGGGAGCCGGGCAGGAGGCGCGAAGGCCCCCTGCCGAAAACCGCGGGAACCTGATCCCCGGCTTCCGGCAAGTCAAGCACCGGCGATTCGCGGCCCTCAGGCGGCGCCGACCACCTCGGAGATCATCACCACCGGATCGGTGTTGCTGAAGTTCGGCACATCGCCGAACACGGCCGCCCCCTCGGCCGCGACCGCCTGCTTGAACTGGTCGGGCGTCTCGAAGTCGAGGATCGCCGCGATGCTGAACTTGGGGTCGCTACCATCGAGCGTGCCGGCCGACCGCGTCACCCGCCATCCCTTGAGGCCGAAGCGGGCGAAGCGCTCGCTGACGAGCGGCATGTGCTTGGTCAGATAATAATCGAGATCAAAGGTCGCGCCTGCCGTGTTCTCGTAAAGGACGATGATGCTGGCCGCCATGGCTGCTCCTCGGGTGGGCTCGGCCGGGTTTTCGGCCGCTCGAAACCATGCAGATTCCGAGCCATGGATGATGGCAGGCGTCACGACCGCAAGCGAGCGCGGCTTGACGCCACGCTCCAGGTCTCCTATGAGCGCCGTTCATGCACATGAGCGGTGGATGGGGGTCGTTTCCGACGCGCCTCCGCATGGTTTCATGCGTTCCGCTCGATTAGATCCTGGGTAAGGTGCTTATCATGTCCCGCCGTTGTGAATTGACCGGCAAGGCCGTGCAGTCCGGTCACCTCGTCAGCCATTCGAACATCAAGACCAAGACGCGGTTCCTGCCGAACCTTTGCAACGTCACGCTGATCTCCGAGGCCCTCGGCCGTTCGGTGCGCCTGCGTGTCGCCGCGGCCTCGCTGCGGTCGGTCGAGCACCGCGGCGGCCTCGACGCCTTTCTGTTGAAGGCCAGCGACAGCGACCTGTCGCAGAATGCCCGCGTTCTGAAGCGCGAGATTCGCAAGAAGACCGAGGCTGTTGCAGCCTGATTGCTCCCATGCGTGAACCGACCTTGATCGGTTCCGCCCAATAGGCTCGGATGAAAGGCCTGGACCGCTGCCGCGGCCGGGCCTTTTTGTTATGGGCTTCAGACACCTTCGCATCGGGTCGCCGTCATGGATCGAGAACCTTTCTATTACGAGCCTGCGGAAGGGCATAACCTGCCGCACGACCCGTTCAACGCCATCGTGGGCCCGCGACCGATCGGCTGGATTTCGTCGATCGACCGAAACGGCGTCCCGAACCTCGCGCCGCACAGCTTCTTCAACGCCTTCAATTACAAGCCGCCGATCATCGGCTTCTCGACGACCGGCTGGAAGGATACGGCCCGCAATATCGAGCAGGTGCGCGAGTTCGGCTGGAGCCTGGTGACCAAGCCGCTCGTCGAGAAGATGAACAAATCGAGCGCGCCGGTCGGGCCCGAGGTCGACGAGTTCACGCTGGCTGGGCTCACGGCGGCACCCTCCAAGCATATCCGCGTGCCGCGCGTCGGCGAAAGCCCGGTCTCCTTCGAGTGCCGCGTCACCCAGATGTACCGCTTGAAGGACCTGCAGGGTCGCGAGATCGATTGCTGGATGATTTTCGGCGAGGTGCTGGCCGTCTACATCGACCCGGCCTTCCTGAAGGATGGCGTCTACCAGACCGCCGAAGCACGCCCCGTGCTGCGCGGCGGCGGCCCGGGCGATTATTTCGACATCCTGCCCGAAAACAAGTTCGTCCTGCAACGCCCGACCGCCTGAGTTCGTCCGGTGCAGGTCATCGGCCTCACCGGCTCGATCGGCATGGGCAAGTCCACCACGGCGGCGATGTTCCGTGACGCGGGCGTGCCGGTGCACGATGCGGACGCCAGTGTCCATGCGCTCTATCGCGGCGCCGCCGTGGCGCCCGTCGAGGCCGCCTTCCCGGGCGTGACCGAGGGCGGCGCCATCGACCGCGACCGCCTGCGGGCGCGCGTGCTTGGCGACGCGGCGGCGCTGCAAACCCTGGAAGCCATCGTGCATCCGCTGGTCGCCGCGGCGCGTGACGCCTTCCTAGATGAAGCGAAAGCCAGTGGGGCGCCCCTGGCGGTGCTCGACATTCCCCTGCTCTACGAGGTCGGCGCCGAACGGCATTGCGACCGCGTGGCCGTCGTGACGGCCCCGGAAGCGGTGCAAAAGGCCCGCGTGCTGGCCCGACCCGGCATGACCGAAGCGATGTTCTCAGCCATACTGGCCCGGCAGGTGCCGGATGCCGAAAAGCGCCGTCGCGCCGACTGGATCATCGACACATCGGGCGGACTCGACGCGGCACGGCGCGTCGTCGAACGGATCGTGGCGGAAGCGAAGAGGTTGCACCCCTGATGCGCGAGATCGTGCTCGATACGGAGACCACGGGGCTCGATCCCAAGACGGGCGACCGCCTGGTGGAGATCGCCGGGGTGGAGCTCATCAACTCGATCCCGACCGGGCGCCACTACCACACCTACGTCAATCCCGAACGCGACATGCCGGACGGCGCCTTCCGGGTGCACGGGCTTTCGGCCGAATTCCTGAGCGCCCATCGGGTGTTCTCGCTCGTGGCGGACGAGTTCCTCGACTATGTCGGCGACGCCAGGCTGGTGATCCATAACGCCGAATTCGACATGCGCTTCATCAACCATGAACTGGCCCGCCTGACCTGCGGCGCCATCGGCATGGAGCGCGTCACCGACACCTTGGCGATGGCGCGCCGCAAGCATCCCGGCGCCCCGGCGTCGCTCGACGCGCTCTGCCTGCGCTACAAGATCGACAACACGAAACGCACGGTGCACGGCGCCCTGATCGACGCCCAGATCCTGGCCGACGTGTATCTCGAGCTTCTCGGCGGCCGGCAGCAGACGCTGGGCCTCGCGGCCAATGTCATTACGCTACGCCGCGACAGCCGCGAGGTGGTGCGCCAACGCCCGACGCCACTCGGGTCCGCCCTGACCCCCGCCGAGGCGGAAGCCCACGTGGCCTTCGTGGCGACGCTCGGCAGCACCCCGGCGTGGGCTGCCTATGAGGCGAAGGCTGCGGGGTAATCTCGCGTCTCACTGTTGTCCGATCACTCAGCAATTAATCGAGCGTTCCTGCTCCGTGGCGAAGATCCGAGGCAGGTCGAGGAAGTGGGTACTCCGATCTTCATAAGCCGAAGGCCGGAACCCGTAGGATTCGTACAGCCGCGCCGCGACGGGATTGTCGGTGTGCAGGCGCAATCGGTGCCAATGCGATCCCGCGCGATCGAGGGCGGCATCGACGAACACGCGCAACAGGCCGCGCGAGCGGGCTTCGGCGCCGACATAGATGTAGCGGAGGCGCCCGGTCAAAGGCGCGACCGCATAAGGGTCGGCGCTGATGACCGCCATTGCGACGGGCCGCCCGGACGCGCGGGCGAGGAACAGGGCCTCGCCCGCCTGCAGGAACGGGCGAGCGTGCCAGACCTGCGGGAAGTCGGCGATCCAGCCGACGCCTGACGCGACGGCCTCCGCGATCAGCACCTGCAACCCCTCCGGAAGCTCCGGGTCCCGCCACCGCACCAAGTCGAACCCGGCCGCCGTGCCGAGCGCTTCGACGTCCCTCACTTTGGGATCATCCACGGCGTCAGATATTGCTGCATCAGCACCACGAGGCCGAGCAGCACTGTCAGCACCAGGCTGTGCACGAAGGTGCGGGCGAAGACGACGCCCTCCTGGCCTTTCAGGTTGGTGACCGACACGCCGGTGGCGATGTTCTGGGGCGAGATCATCTTGCCCATCACACCACCGGACGAGTTGGTGGCGGCGATCAGCACCGGGTTGAGGCCGAGCTGGTTGGCGGCCACCACCTGCAGGTTGCCGAACAGCGCGTTGCCCGACGTGTCGCTGCCCGACAGGAACACGGCGAGCCAGCCCAGGAACGGAGACACCAGCGGGAACAGCGGCCCGAGCGAAGCGACCCCCTTGCCGAGCGTATAGGTCATGCCGGAATAGTTCATCAGATAGGCGAGGCCGACGATCAGCGCCACCGTCAGGATGGCGATGCGGCTTTGCCGCCATGTGGTGCCGATGCAGGCGACCAGTTGGGCCGGGCGCAACCGCACCACCAGGGCCGTTACAAGCGCGGCCAATAGGATCGCAGTGCCGCCGGCGAGCGGCTGGAACAGGTAGACGGCGCCGTAGGGCTTGGCGTCGTAAAGGGTGATCGACACCGCCTTGTCGAGACCGGGCCAGGGCAGCTTGACGGCACCGATCGCCGGCACCTGCAGGTGGGTCCAGACGATCACCGTGGCAGACACGATGAGCCACGGCAGCCAGCCCTGCCAGCCCGGCACCCGCGATGGCCCACTGGCCGGCACCGGCGGCCGCGCGATGGCGAAGGCCGGATCGGGCGCCGGGCGCCACACCTGCACAAACACCACCGTGACGATCAGCGACCCGAGCGACGACAGCACGTCGGTGAGCCGATAGTCGAGCAGGTTCGAGGCGATGAGCTGGCAGGTGGCGAAGCTCACCCCCGACACGAGCAGCACCGGCCACACGGCCGCAATCGAGCGGCGGCCGCCATAGATGGCCATGACGTAGAACGGCAGCAGCACCGCCATGAAGGGCAGTTGCCGGCCGATCATCTGGCCGAGCGTCACATCCGACAAGCCCGTCACCTGCCCCAACACTGTGACCGGAGCCCCGAGGGCGCCGAAGGCCACCGGCGCCGTGTTGAAGATCAGCGTATAGGTGAGCGCCTCGAGCGGCGCGTAGCCCACCAGGATCAGCAGCGCGCTGGTGATGGCCACCGGCGTGCCGAAGCCCGACACACCCTCGAGCAGCGCCCCGAAACAGAAGCCGATCACCACCAGCACGACGCGCCGGTCGTTGGGCAGGCGGGCGATCACCCAATCCCTGAAAGCGTCGAAGCGACCCGACACCACCGCGATGTTGTAGAGCAGCAGCGCGTTGACGACGATCCACATGACGGGCCAGAGCGCGAACACCACGCCGTTGGCGACGCTGTCGAGCGCCAGCCGGACCGGCATGGCCCAGACCCCGACCGCCAGCCCGAACGCCACCACGAGGCCACCGAGCGAAGCCTGCCACCCCGGGCGACGCATGATCCCAAGCAGGATCAGCACGATCGCCACCGGAATGGCGGCGACAAGGAACGACAAGGCGAGGCTATCGCCGACCGGCGTCAAAAGCTGCGCGAACACGGAACCTCCCGGAACTCATTTTTTTCCGATGAGGCGCATGGAGGGCCGGTGCCGTCAAGGCATCGGCGCCGATCCAGCAACGCTGGAACCAACAGGGTGTAGGAGGCGACCTCACAACCGACGGTGCCCCCTCATTCCGGGGCGCCACAGGCGAACCCGGAACCGGTGTGCACCGACCGGCCGGTTGCGGCTCCCCGGTTCCGGATCGACGCTGCGCGCCGTCCGAAATGAGGCGACAGGTTCGCAGGGGAGACGTGCAAGGACCTCGGGAAGCGGTTCCCTCGTCAGGCCGAAAGCAGCTTGAGCCCGTGCCGGATCAGCACCGCGGTCGCGGC